>JBBTYS010000028.1:0-7093 GCA_038078535.1 Patescibacteria group bacterium
ATTTCCGCTCTTCTACAAACACGAGTCCAAAGCAGTTTCAAAAAGGTGAAGTCGGCGAAGCTTATGAAATCAGATTAGAACTTAAGCTTATCGCCGATGTTGGTTTAATAGGTTTACCAAATGCTGGCAAGTCTAGTCTTTTAAATGAATTGACCAGAGCCAAGAGCAAGGTCGCCAATTATTCATTCACTACACTCGAACCACACTTAGGTGTTTACTATGATTTAGTCCTTGCTGACGTCCCCGGTATTATTGAGGGTGCGTCTACTGGTAAGGGCTTGGGTGTAAAATTCCTACGCCACGTTGAACGGACTCAAACATTATTTCACTTACTCTCTACTGAATCTGTCGATCCCGTCGCTGATTATGAAATAATACGCAAGGAACTTGGTGACTATAATCCTTCACTTCTAGAGAAGAAGGAATATTTGTTTGTTTCAAAGTCAGACATGATTCCTGAAAAAGATTTGAAGACCATTGTTACAAAACTAAAAAAGAAAAATAAAAACGTCTTACCACTTTCTATACACGACTCAGAAAGTCTCGAAAAAGTTAAGAAAATTCTCAATACCATCGGTGAACAAAAAATAGCCTCCTAATTGGGGCCGTTTTTTAAATTTAAAGACCACTTCGGCGACGAGTTCGCGGAAGTGGTCAATCTGTAACTCCACCGGAAAAAGAACGAATCTCCTGAATGGCTCCTTTCGGTATTGGTCGGCCTTGATTCAATTCTGCATGCGCAAGATTAAGTCTGGTTCTAATCTGTTTGAACGTTAGGCCTTCGCTATTAACTATCAAGTCGCAAGCGTATGGCCTTTCTTCGGTTAAGTGTGTACGGCTTTGGGCCGTAACCTTGTATCTATTCAGTATAGAAACAACTACTTGGTGATCGATATGGTCGAGCAGGGTAGATACCCTATACTCAATTACTCTGTTTCTACTAACACCAGAGCTAACTAATTCTGCTCTGATTTCAGCATGCTCTAAGCCTGCCAGCTTCATTACTTCTCTAAACCTGAGAATCTTGAGTTGAATCATTCTTGGATCTTCTAGACCTTCGGCTTCGCAGACCAAGTGATCTGACGGCTTGGGCCCATAACTTGTTAGTCTGAATGGCCACGAGCATAAATCAAGCGAAACACTTTTCCATTTCTCTATGCTTACTGAATCATAAAGAACTAAAACCGCAACCCTAGATTTAATAATCATCGTTTGACGGACCCCTATTCATAAGCTGAGTCCTTGATTATTCGGTAAACTGTTTTATCAGGGATAGAGCCACCCCTAAATATACCGACTGCAGAACTAGCAAGATCAGTATAGGCAAGAGTGATTCTTGTTTCTTTCTCAAAGGTGTTTTCACCTTCAAGTGATTGGCCTATGAATGTCCAGCGTTCCATTCCGCTTGGCATCTTGGCCCTAAGAGGTAAATCTCGTTGAGCCAAAACACCATTTTTCTTACACACACCTTCAATTTCTACAGCATGGTGAGGTTTAAGTAGAAAAGAGATACGTGCTTCGGAATAGAGAACGGCCCTATGGAGGTGGCACGGGAAAAGAAACTTGAGGCTGGACTGCGCCCCTGTAAATCTGTCGGCCACTCGCCTGGTCAAAGAGAGAAAGTCCTCAAAAGCGGAAACTTCTCTTGTGGGAGGTTCCTTCACTATTGCTAGGTCGTCGCGAGAAGTTCCCGCAATGTCTATGGTTCTGATAAGTCTTGCTTCACAACCAACAGATTTAGCGAACTCTTCCCAGGGTCGCAAGTTCTCGGCCACATAAGGTACGCTGATCGTAATTACGCCCTTTAACAGCATGGCAACTCCTCACGGGAATATTCTGTACCACCAAATATTGTCTGTCAACTATGGTCTCCTCTCTAGAATGTTAAGGATCTTTGAAATAAGATTGTTCTGATTTTCGAGATGCAGAAGAATGGTTTCAATTTCTCTTTCAGCCTGAACATTTAACTCAAAATCGGCTTCGGCTCTCGCTTCGGCATGTTTACCTTGTAAATTCTGACCCACCATAATTAATGGCAGAAGAATGAGCTGAATCAGATTAGAAATGAAAAGCCACAAGACAAACGCTGGGTATGGGTCAAAGCGAGATTCAACTGGACCTAGAGTGTTCCAGTGCAACCAAATAATTGTCCAGATTAAGATAATAATAAAGAACCCCATCGAGCCAACTTTTTTAGTAACAAAAAGAGCAACTTTTTCAAGGCTCGAAAGCTTACCGCGATGTTCAATGTTGACGTTGCGGACAGGACGACGCTTTTCACGTATCTGCTCAAGAGTTAGTGGCACGTTCATAGGACAACCATAGCACAACTCTAGTAAAAACTATCAACACTAGGAAAATATTAATAAGGCATAGATACAAGCACCCAAGCCATCAGCAAACAAATCTACGAGACTATCAGTAAAACCACCCGTGTAGATATACTTATTTAAAATCGGATGTCCCTCAAATATAGATAGGTTTGAACCAGCATATTCCATAATCTCCCAAGCATAACCTATCGTCATAGCCATTCCAAGCAGCAACAAAAGACGCTGAAAATTACCAAAAGATTTAAATTGATTTTCCCAAAGTTTTCCAAAAAACCAAGCTACAACAAAACCCCCCATTAAATGCATGGCTTTATCCATGTAAGGAACAGATTCGTATAAGCCAAAATATGTAACAGCAAAGGTCCCAACAAAAAGCACGAGAAGACCAGCAATAAAAGGTTTAGTAACTTTGTTCATTAAGTAATTTTTCTGTAGCGACTAACTGCGAGGGGCATGAAGACTACCAAGATGCCCAATATCCAAATGAGGGAAAACCAAGCATTGTTTCCAACCGGTGTACCAAGAATAAGTGCGCGTACAGTATCTACAGTATAAGTAATTGGCGTGTGTTTGGCAAAAATTTGAAGGCCATTAGACATACTTTCAACAGGCACGAAAATTGAACTTGCAAAAGCTAAGGGGAAAACCCAAATAAATCCTGCAACTTGAGCCGTCTCTATGTTTTTAACTGCAAGACCAATCGTTGCAGATATCCAAGTGAAGGCAAAACCAAATAGACTTATCAAAGCGACGGCACCAAGATAGTTAAAGATGCCGTGGTCGATACGAAAACCAATTACAAGTCCGACAACGGTCATTAATATCACAACGAATATGTTTCTAATGACGTCGGTGATAGTGCGTCCAGCCAAAACAGCCGAACGGGCCATTGGTAGGGAACGAAATCTATCGATCATGCCTTTAGATAAGTCCTCGGCAAGACCAACACCTGTTTGCATTGAGCCAAAGAGTACAGTTTGAACAAGAATGCCCGGCAATAAAAATGAAATATAATCTACACCAGTTTTAATTGCTCCACCAAACACATAGGTGAAAAGGAGTAAAAACATAACTGGCTGAATAGTAGAAAAAACCAAAAGTTGTGGGACACGACGATACTTAATCAAGTTACGATTTATCATCACCCAAATATCAGAAATCGTTTGAGAGAAATTATTCATATTTATAGGGCACTATGTCCAGTAAGGGCCATAAAGACATCATCTAGGCTCGGTCGACGAAGAATAATATCAGAAATTTTAATATTAGCTGAGTCTAAAATACGAACAACTTCAATCAACACGGAAGCCCCACCTTGTACTGGCATGGTTATAATGTTCGTGTCTGTGTTTTGACGAGGCGCTTCACTTCCAAGATGAGTGATGAGTTGAGAAGCACTATCAAGCATGTCCGCATCTGTAATATTAAGTTCGAGAACGTCTCCCCCAACCTGATTCTTCAATTCATCGGCAGTGCCCTGAGCAATAATGTGACCATGGTCAATTACCATTACATTATGAGCAAGTTGGTCAGCTTCTTCTAGATATTGGGTTGTCAGTAAAACAGTTGTGCCGTCTTTAACTAACTCGCGAATTACGTGCCACAATTCAAATCGACTACGTGGATCTAAGCCTGTAGTAGGTTCATCAAGGAATAAAATTTCAGGCTTAATAACCAAACTTGCGGCAAGGTCTAAACGTCGACGCATACCACCTGAATAAGTTTTTAAAACTCTATCCCCCGCATCTTCGAGGTTAAATTGCATAAGCAATTCTGTGGCTCGCTGACGAGAAGCTGGAACAGATAAATGATATAGACGAGCCACCATTTCTAAGTTCTCCCTGCCGGTCAATGATTCGTCAACGGCAGCGTACTGCCCTGCAAGTCCAATTATAGAACGCAAAGACTGGGCATCTTTTTCTATGTTTGGGTTAAAGCCAGCAACACGGACATTGCCACTATCTGGCTTTAATAAAGTTGTGAGTATTCGAATAATGGTCGTCTTACCAGCACCATTTGGCCCAAGCAACGCAGTAACACTTCCTCGCTTAACATCTAAGCTAACGTCATCAAGAGCTACCACCGTTTTGCCGTATATCTTTGAAACGTTGCGAACGGTAATAATATTCTCTGAACTTCCCTCTTCTAGAGGAGACGGTATGAGAGAAGCCTCAATATGATCTAGGAATATAGAGCTGACATCATGAGTATGCCAACCGGCCACACTTAGTGCGTCCAAAATTTGTTTATTGCTCATGCCACGGTTACGAGCTTCTTCTACGTATGAAATTAGAGGATGATTTGCCATGTGTAACGTGCATTAGTATAGCAAAAATCAGCCTTAAATACAAGCTTTGTCATTACGGGCTATCTGTCTTTTGAGATTTCGTCGCAACGAGCTTTTATTTGTTCTCGGAAACGACTTGAAGTTGATGCGGAACCACTATTAATATTACTAATTATGCCCTTACATATCATGACCCGCCTAGCTCTTTCGATAGATAGTTTGTCGGCTTGGTTGAGAACAGATTGGGCTTCTTTTTGAAAATCAGAATCCAATTTTTTAATTCTTTTTTGATTTGCTGTGGGAGTTATTTTAGGAGATTTCAAAGACTTGGAAGCAATGATTTCTTTCAATAGTATAACTTCGGCTTTTTTAATCTCAGGGGCAGAAGCCACAGTCTTATCTTCTTGACGAGACTCCTCTTTAACGGCTTCGGCAATCTTGAGGACAGCGATATCTTTTAAGCGACGCTCAACCAAAGTCTCGTGAATTTGTAACTTCTTTTCAGGAGAACTAACAACAAGTTGGACCTTCTCGCTTAATCTTTTTAATGGGTAGAGGGGGTTGTTGATTGGGACATCATTTTTTTCTGCAAATACAGCAACCCCACTGGTCATAAAGACCAAGACGACCATTACGGCGGTTGAATATTTCCAAACTGGGGAATGATAAGTTTTAATGGAACCGAGAGATGAGCTACGGAGTTTGGCCAGCTCCATAAAAGACTGCTTGGTAGAACGCATAAACGCTTCGTCAATTTTATGGTAAGCACGAAGCTGTTTCTTTAGTTTCAAAATATTTAATTGTTCTTTTATGTATTTAAGCATTTAAAGTTTGGGTTGGATTTTCTTTTTCAGTCTGTGAATTGCGACTCGCAACGCAGGTTCTGATTTTCCAGTGGCTTGTGCAATGTCGGAATAAGACATATCGGCGACAAAGTGCATTTGGAATAATTCTTGATCTTCTTCGGGAAATGTATCTATGATTTTCATGATATCTCTCAATTTGGCGTCACTGTCTGAATAAGTGCTTTCGTCTATTATATTACCGCCTTCGTCGGGTAAGTCCTCAAGATAAGAAGGCCTCTTTTTGCGGAAAAAATCTACAAGAGTGTTGCGTACAATCTGCCAAATCCAAGCGGTAAAGTTTCCAGTCTCTTTATCAAACTGGTCAATGTTTTTTATAACTTTTAAAAATACTTCCTGCGTTATGTCTTGAGCTGTTTCACGATTTCTGACCCGAGCCATCAAAAAACTATGTATCGGTCCAGAAAAATTGTCGAAAATCCTCTCAGCTGACTGAGTGTCACCTTTTTGAAGATTTTCAGCATCTTTGTTAAATGACTCTTTATTGTTCATTTATATATACGTAATGAGGATGGGCTTTGTTTCCCTCTATATTATCGGCTTATAATAGCCTATTTTTGTGGTTTTTCCAAGCTAAATAACAATGTAACATCTCCCGCAGGTACCTCGTATATATCCAAGTAAGGTCGAATATTGAATTAATCAAATAAACTTATATAAAATATATGAACAAAAAATTAATTATTATGACCCTTGTAGCATTAAGCGCTCTGCCAGTTATGTATGGTGCTTCTGCAAACGAATCTAAAGTTCGACTTGGTGCAGATGTGAGTCTGCAAGCTAAAATGCATGACCGCGATGATCACGGAGATACAATGAAACACTTCAAGGATAAAATGCGTGGCTTCTTGAGACTTGGAACTGTAACTAAAGTAAACACGGATGGTAGTTTCACAGTTGAAAGCAAGAACGGCAAAAAAGAAATGACTGTAAAAACTGACACTTCCACCTCTTATACTAAAAACGGCCAAGCAACTGACAAGTCAGTCATTGCTGTCGGCGCCTTAGTAAATGTAAAGGGTGCCTTAGACAAGGCAACCAAAACCATTAATGCAAAAGCTGTTAATGTCATCGACAAAATCAAAGGTGTACATTTTAAAGGAGTGATCACTGCAATTAGTGGTTCAATCCTAACAGTCAAAGCTGAAAATGGAACAGTATACACAATTGACCAAGGTAAAGCACATATCCTCCACTCCTTCTGGTTTGGAACGAGTAGTGACATCAAGGTCGGTGACACAGTAGGCGTATGGGGCACTCAAGTTGAAGGCTCTTCTACAATTACTGCCCGCTTGATTAAAGATTGGTCTCCTAAACCAACCCCATCTCCAACTCCTACGGCTACTCCCTAAGAACTTCCAATCCTCGTATCTAAAAAGCTCCTTAATGGAGCTTTTTAGATTGTTGAAATTAAATACGCCGTCCCGCCATGGCGGGACGGCGCTGAGTCTAGTGCTTGTGCTTCTTGGAACCACAGAAGCGCTTCATGCCATGCCAGCTCTGGTGAGACGCAGGGGCGTAGATATCAAAGGTCCGGAAAATCTCGAAGTGGGTTTCACTCCAGAGCATTCTCGAGACCACTATGGCCTGAGGCTCAATAATATCGGTAT
>JBBTYS010000029.1:0-11393 GCA_038078535.1 Patescibacteria group bacterium
TTGAGCTCATCTTTGGTTTCAAAAGCTAGGCCATAAATGCGAGTAAGTTGGGGATTCTTCTCATCACCACGCCAATAAGCACCAGCGAGACGAGAAAGTTGGAAGGCGCGAGGATCCATGTCTTTGATGGCTTCAACATGGCCACCACGACAGAGGTCGGTAAAGCCACCAGAAGTATAAAGAGTTATTTTCTCACCTTTGGCTTCAAGTTCATTAATCAGCTCCTCTTTATAGGGATTGCCAGCAAAAAGTTCTTTGGCTTCACTGGCTGAAACTTCCTTGCCTTCAAAACCGCGCCAAGTTTTTAAAATTTCTCGCATTTTGTCTTCAATGGTTGGCAAATCAGTGTCAGAAACCTTTCCGGAGATATCGACGTCGTAATAGAAACCATCATCGACGGCTGGCCCAATGGCGAGCTTCGAGCCGGGGTATAAATCCAAAATGGCAGCACCTAAAAGGTGGGCGAGTGAGTGGCGGATGTGTTCTATATTCTTGGACATAGTGCTTTTAGGATAGCAGATGTCGGAGCAGATTTAAAGGACTTGAGTTGGGGCCGAATTGTTCTCGTTGGTAAGTCGGCCAATCGTTTTAACGTCATCACAAAGCAATTTAATAGACCCATCTCGGTCGTTTACTTTACCTTTTACAAGAATGATAGAATTTTCTACAAAAACGTCGGGGTACTTGTCATAAATTGTTGGAAAGACTACGACTTCAATCTTGCCTGTTAAGTCTTCGACATTTGCAAAGAGCATTTGCTTATTACTTTTAGTCACAATCTTTTTTACGGTGGTTACTAGTCCGCCAATTTTAATTTGTTCTGTGGCGCGCGGTGGGATGTTTTTGATGGGCATAACCTTTTCATAATTTAAAATTGAACGAAACTCTGATAACGGATGTGCTGAAACAAATAGGCCGAGTAAATCTTTTTCCCACATAAGTTTGTCGAGTTGTTTGGCTGGAGCCGTCGAAGCAAGTTTGAGCGTCGGCAGAGAAGCCTCAGCTTCACCAAAGAGCCCCATTTGACCACTAGTGGCCTGCTTGTGTGTGTCGCGACCATGGTTGAGCAGGGCGTCTAGATTAAAGAGAAGCATGTTGCGTTCGCCAAATGAATCCATGGCCCCAGACTTAATAAGAGCTTCAACAGATTTTTTGTTGAGGTCACGGCCGTGAACACGGGTTACAAAATTCACTATATCTTTAAATGGTCCGCGCTCAGTGCGCTCAGCAATAACAGAATTGGCTACGCCTTCGCCGAAGTTCTTAATAGTTAAAAGCCCGAAACGAATTTCATCTTCACCTGTTTCATTGTCTTTGCCCTTGATAACCGTAAAATCCTTATAAGATTTATTTACATCAGGAGCGAGAACGGGAATTTTCATGCGCTGACATTCATTGATAATTTCAGCTACGGTTTCAATGTTGCCCGACTCAGCAGTAAGTACAGCGCACATGTATTCGGCTGGGAAGTTCGCTTTCATGTAGGCGGTCTGGTAAGCGACACGGCCGTAGCAAGCGGCGTGGGCTTTGTTGAATCCATAACCTTGGAAAGGTTCGAACAAATCCCAAATTTTTTCGGCGTATTCTTTTTGAATGCCACTGTGCTCTAAGCAACCAGCTACGAATATTTCGTGTTGTTTAGCCATTTCAGCTGGAATTTTTTTACCGACAGCCTTTCTGAATTTATCGACTGACTCCCAGTTGTAACCAGCGAGTTCTAAGGCGGTAAACAAAAGGTCGTCTTGGTAAACAAGGATGCCATAAGACTTCGCTAAGAATTTTTCGGCTTTGGGGTGGAAGTATTTAATTGGACTTCGGCCCTGTTTGCGTGCAATGTACTCAGGGATGTTATTCATTGGGCCTGGTCGAAAGAGGGCGACCATGGCGTTAATGTCGTGAATGGTGGTGGGCTTCAAATCTTTCAAATGCTTGGTCATGGCTTCACCATTTAATTGGAAAAGACCAATCGTTTCACCCTTGGCAAGCATGTTAAAAGTTTTTTTATCGTTGAAAGGAATTTTTTCAATATCAATATCGATGTTGCGGTGAATTTTTACAAGATGAACTGCATTTTCAAGGATGGCCAAATTGCGAATACCAAGAAAATCTAATTTTGTAAGACCGACGCCATCTTCGCCAACGGTGTACATGTCGTATTGAGTGATAAGGTTGTCTTCACCTTTAGGGTCATACTGAATTGGCACATATTCGATAAGTGGTTTTGGCGAAATAACAACTCCAGCTGCGTGGACTGAAACGTGACGAACAGTGCCTTCAAGTTTTTGGGAGATATCAATAATTTGTTTAGCCTCGGCATCAGTCTCATACATGTTTCTAAGTAGTGGCTCTAGTTCCATAGCTTTTTCAATTGTCATTGGGAAGCCTTGTGAACCCATAGGAATAATTTTGGCAATGCGATCACCGATGTCATAGCCCTTACCAAGAGCGCGAGCGACGTCACGAACAGCACCACGAGCGAGCATAGTACCGAAGGTACCAATTTGAGCGACTTTATCTTCGCCATATTTCTTTTTGGCATATTCAATAACTTCGCTACGACGGTTATCAGCGAAATCCATGTCGATGTCGGGGGCTGAAGGACGAAAAGGATTTAAGAAGCGTTCAAACGGCAACTGGAATTCTAGTGGGTCAACGTTAGTAATACCCGAGAGGTAAGCTACGAGAGAGCCAGCGGCTGAACCGCGGACGGTGGTATAGATTTTTGCTTCACGAGCAAATCTTAAGAGATCTGCAACGACTAGGAAGTAGGGAGCGTAGTCTTTGTTTTTAATAATTTCTAATTCAAAAGCCAGTCTTTCTTTAGCCTCGGCACTATTTTCAAGGCCACGCTCCTTGGCCCCAGCCAGAGTAAGTTCGTCCAACATTTGATCAGCTGTTTTACCAGGCTCGAGCTCAAAGTTTGGAAATATAAACTTGCCTAGGGTTAATTCAAGGTTGCATCGGTCAGCAATTTTTACTGTATTTTCAACGGCTTCAGGAACGTCTTTGAATTTTTCGATTGCTTCTTCGGTGGAGAGGAAGTGGTATTCGCCTTGTCCTGAAAAAATTGCGGGGTCGCTAACATCGGTGTGAGTTGAAATGGCGACGAGAGTTTTATGTGCCAAAGCGTCGTCTTTGCGAAGATAGTGAGAATCCTGAGTGCCTACAAGTGGGATATTAAATTTTTTGGCGAAATCTATAATCGTGCTCCACCAAATGGTAAACCAATCCATATCTGGATGATGCATAATTTCTAGATAATAATTTTCAGGGCCAAAAATACTTTGGTATTCAAGGACCAGAGCTTCAGCTTTTTCTTTATCGCCACGCTGAATAGCCCGACCCAATTCACTACCTGGACATCCTGACAAACAAATTAAGCCTTCGGAATGTTGACGTAAGAGTTCTTTGTCGACACGTGGCTTGTAGTAGTAACCATCGATGTGAGCCTTTGTCGTGAGCTTAATTAAATTTTGATATCCCGCCAAATCTTTGGCGAGTAGGGTAAGGTGATAGCGTTTATTATCGACGCCCGATTCTTTTTGAGTATGGCTACGATTGGCTACATAAACTTCACAACCAACAATTGGTTTGATGCCATTTTTTTTGCAGGCAGTATAAAAATCTATGACGCCATACATGGCGCCGTGGTCGGTGAGGGCAATTGCAGTCTGGCCGTGCTCTTTGGCGAGCTTTACCATATCGTCAATCTGCGACATACCATCAAGAAGGGAGTAGTGCGAGTGGGTATGTAGGTGGACGAAGCTCATTGATGTTCGAACATGAATCATTGGATTAACCAATGCACGTTCGTATTAGTATTCAAGTATTGTAGCAGTAGTCTGGGACTAAGCAATTGTGGATAGAGCTCAGCCAATTGCATAAAAAGTTTATTCATGGTATTATATTCTGGTAGTTTAAGATTAGTCGTTAGCCACTGGATTTTAGGAGACCCCTAAGTTCTAATGGCTAATCACTAAGTTCCATTCGTGGCAGTACCCAGACATCATATGGCCAAAGGCAAACAACTGCGACGTCGCAGTCATTTGGCATTGAAAGGCAAGTCATTAGTTAAGTGTTCTCACTGCGCTAAAATGATTATGCCTCATCAGGTTTGCAAATTCTGTGGTTTTTATAAGGGCCGAGAAGTTGTTAATGTTCTTGGTAAGGAATTAAAGAAACAAGAGAAGAAGACTGCATCTCGTAAATAACAAGCAAGTTAAAAATGGCGAGCAGACACCTATCACGTAGTGTTGCAATGCAATCTCTTTATGAGTGGGACTTTCGAGGTAGCAAAGAGGAAGACCTCTCCGCGATAGTCGATCGCAATATTAAAGAATTTGCTAGTGGAATTGATGACCCCTCGTTTATTAGCCAATTAGTTAATGGGGTCGTTGGACACCTATCTCAGATTAATTCAATAATTGAAAAAGCCGCTCCGCAGTGGCCGCTAGCACAGATTGCTGTAGTTGATAGAAATGTTTTACGAATCGGTCTTTACGAGTTGTTATTTGGCAATCGAGATGAAGTTCCTCCAAAAGTGGCCATCAACGAAGCAATTGAATTAGCTAAATCTTTTGGTGGTGATTCATCTGGCAAATTTGTGAATGGTGTTTTAGGAACTATTTATCGAGAAATAGGCGAGCCTGGTAAGGACGAAACCTCAAAAAAAGATGAGGGCAGTGAAGAACCAGTTGAAGGTCAAGAGAAATAGTATTTTAAAAGCTCGGAATATATGGAATTGAGCTTAAGCTCCATTTTATATATTCCTCGCTTTTCACAAGCGTTATGTTGGACATCTCTCCGTTAGAAGAAAAAATTAATGTGAAGTTTAAGAATAAGGACCTATTACTTCAGGCTCTGACTCATCGTTCCTATATTAATGAAAATCAGGGTTGGCATCTTGACCACAATGAGAGACTAGAATTTTTAGGAGATGCTGTTCTGGAGTTAGTTGTGACTCAACATCTTTATCAAAATTTTCCTAACCCCGAGGGTGAACTTACTAATTGGCGTGCGGCGCTAGTTAACGCCATAATGCTTTCAGAAATATCCAAGACTTTTGATTTGAATGAGTACATCTTATTGTCTCGTGGTGAAGCCAAAGATACTGGTCGGGCTCGCCAATATATTCTCGCTAACGCCATGGAGTCTGTGATTGGCGCAATTTATCTAGACCAGGGCTATGAAAAAGCAGGTGAATTTATTCAGAAATTTATCTTAAGTGAACTACCTCGTATTATTGAAAACAAACTCTATCGTGATGCTAAAAGTCTTTTCCAAGAAAAGTCTCAAGAAAAAGTTGGCATAACTCCTAATTACGAAGTCATACAGGAATGGGGACCAGACCACGCCCGTAATTTCAAAATCGGTGTTTATCTTGGCAAAGAACTAATAGCAGAAGGCGAGGGCCCATCTAAACAAGAGGCACAACAAAAGGCGGCCGAATCGGCCCTAGAGAAGAAGGGTTGGTAAGTTTTGTAAAACTAGCCCATCGCTCACCGCATAAAAATTCTGCTGAATTTTTTGCTCTATCTCGGCTACCCGCCTCCGAACGTTCGCTTTAGGGCTAGTTTTACAAAACTTTGTAGGCTGAATTAAGACTTGATTTAATTGAGGATATCTGATAAAATAACCAAACATGTTAATTATGCGTCTACAACGTATTGGTAAGAAAGGTCAGGCTTATTTCCGCCTTATTCTTACTGAGCACACCAAAAAGCCCCAAGGAGAATACCTTGAACTTTTAGGTTCCTACGATCCTCACAAGAAGAATCTTTTAGCTAAAAAAGAAAGAATTGAACACTGGATGTCTAAGGGAGTTCAATTTTCTCCAACTCTTAATAATTTACTCATAAATAATAAGGTTATTTCTGCTGACAAGATGCTTAGTTGGAAACCAAAGGTTAAAGATAGGCCAGTAGCTACTCCAGAAGCTCCTAAGGCCAAAGCAGAAGAATCAACTGCGCCTGAGGCCGAAGCACCAGCCACGGAAGCAACCCCAGAGCCAGCCTCGGAAGCTCCAGCTGAAACCCCAGCAGAATAAAAGACCCTCTAGATAAGAGGGTCTTTTATTATTCCACGTCTTTTCGTATAGTATCTAGCATGCGGATTATTAGAGTTGATTTAACGAAAGATTTTTCAGAAGCAATTGCTGAAGCTATCGCCATCTTGAAGATGGGCGGGACGATTGTTTATCCAACCGATACTGTCTATGGTCTTGGCTGCAACGCCCTAGACGATATAGCGGTTCGTCATGTTTTTGATATTAAAAATAGGAGCTCTAGGCCTCTACCAATTTTAGTTAGAAATATGCGCTGGCTTGAAGAACTGGCTGATATTAATACTAAACAAAAACAATTGGTAAATAAATTTTTACCTGGCAAATTTACCCTCGTGTTACCCAAAAAAGATATTGTGCCACCAATGGTAACAACAGGCCTGCCGACGGCTGGTTTTAGGATGATTGATTATAATTTTACAAATGAACTTTTAGATAAATTTGGTTATCCTTTAGTTACGACGTCGGCTACAGTTTCGGGCGAGGCCACCTCAGGTGATATCGAGAAAGTTATTGCCTTGATGGCGAACAACCATCGCCGACCAGATTTAATTATTGATGCTGGTGTTTTGCCTGTTTCAAATGCATCAGTTGTTATTGATTGTTCTACAGAAAAACCGAAGGTGCTTCGAGTCGGCCCCTCTAAACCGGAAGACCTTTTGAAATTATTAGAGATATAGACCATACTTAACACATTAATCCCGTTAGAAGTCTCGCTCGTCCGCCTCTGGCTGGACGAGTCCGTAGGACCTCGGCGGGGCTACTTCTAACGGGATGAATACTCAAATATTTCTTCTAATTAATAATGCTGCTGGTCGCTGGCCTTGGCTTGATAGATTTATGGTTTTTTCGGCAGAGTATTTGATGTGGGCCATGGTTCTTGTGTTGCTAGTTCTGCTGGCAACAAATTATAACCGTTGGAAAAAATTAGTTCTCGTATCTTTTGTCTCCGCGATAGTGGCCCGCGGTATAATTGCTTCAATTATAAAATATTTCTACAGCCACCCCCGACCATATTGGACGATTGTAGAAACTCATTTATTACTCGCCAAGGAGACTCAAAGTTCGTTTCCGTCTGGGCATACCATCTTTGTCTTTGCTCTCGCAACTGGAGTTTATTTATATAATAAAAAATGGGGAGGTTGGTATATCCTTCTTGCCTGTTTAGTTGGCTTCTCTCGAGTATTTGTCGGAGTTCACTGGCCCTTAGATATTATGGCTGGGGCAGTTTTGGGAATAGCAACTGCTCTAGTTTGTAATTGGGGATTAAAGAAGTATAAATACGTAGTTTAGTTCTATTCTGGTGCCCGAGGTGGGAGTTGAACCCACAAGTCCGTAAGGACACGCGATTTTGAGTCGCGCGCGTATGCCAATTCCGCCACTCGGGCCTATTTAAGCTCGGCAGAGCCTCGGCCAAAAAAATGATCCCTTCTGTCGGTCCAAGGCGATTTTTTATCGCCTGCGAAAAGTTTACTACCGCACTTTTCGCCCACTCGTGCTTCTTGAGCCACGAAGCGATTTTACCATTTTTGACTTGAGTTTTCAACTAAATTAGGGGTTGTTTCTTGAGCCATAAATGATATGATTTTTATATATGGCCCGTGTCATCGCAATCTGTAATCAAAAAGGTGGAGTTGGAAAAACTACCACCTCTACCAATCTTGCTGCTTATTTAGCAGCCATGGGCAAATACGTTTTACTCGTTGATTTAGATTCTCAAGCCAACGCCACTGTTGGTCTCGGTCTTACCCTTGCCGACAGCGATCATAATATTTATCACGCCCTCATTAATGATCAAAACCCAGCGGGATTTTTAAAGAAGACTAGTATCTTTGGATTCGATGTTTTACCGGCGGCTCAGAGTTTAGCTGGCGCAACAGTTGAGCTTGTTTCAATGGAAGAGAGAGAAACTCGACTTAAAAAAGTTTTGAATAGTGTTCGGACTAATTATGATTTTATTTTAGTTGATTGTCCGCCATCATTAGGCCTCCTGACCGTTAATGGTTTAGCCGCTGCTGAGAGAGTAATTATTCCGGTACAATGTGAATACTTTGCTTTGGAGGGTTTGAGTCAGCTCTTGAAGACTGTAGAGCTTGTTAGACAAGGTCTGAATCCTGATTTGCAGGTCTTGGGAGTATTGCTTACAATGTATGATAAGCGGAATCAGTTGGCGAACCAGGTTTTAAATGAAGTGCATCGAAACTTCCCTGGTCGTGTTTTTGACGCTGTGATTCCACGCATGGTCTCACTCGCCGAAGCTCCAAGTTTTGGAAAAACAATTTTACAGTTTGATCCTAACTCTAAAGCCGCGCGAGCTTACCGCCAGTTAGCAGAAGAAGTTATAAAATATAGTTACTGATAATATAAATAATCTAAATAGAACGCCGCTGGCTTGACCAGCTTCTAGGCAAAAGCGAGCATTGCGATGAGTCATATAGACATATGACGAAGAGCAAGCAGAGCTTTTAACAAAGAAGATGTTCAAGAGCCTGCTTAAGTGCTGAAAGCACAGCAGAGCGGTCAGCAAGTTATATATGAATAAGAAATTCTTCGGTCTAGGTAAAGGTCTAGGCTCCTTAATTCCCGAAGGAGCAATGATGCATCCAACTTCTCAAAAAGAGAACGTCTTTTATGTTGAGATTGCTAAGATTGAGGCTAACCCAGACCAACCTCGGCATGATTTTGATGGCGACGCTCTTAAAGAACTGGCCGGTTCGATTCGCAAATATGGCGTACTCCAACCACTTCTGGTTACTAAGGTTGAAACTTCTTCAGCTCGTGGTTTAGACGTTACATATAAGTTGATTGCGGGGGAGCGCCGATTACGCGCTTCACGAATGGCTGGGTTGCCTCATGTGCCCGTTATTATCCGCGATGATTTTCGTAGCGATAAAGATAAGTTAGAGGTGGCTTTAATTGAAAATGTTCAGCGCGAAGATTTAAACCCAATTGAAGAAGCTGAAGCTTATTCTAAATTGTCTAAAGACTTTGGTTTAACTCAAAAAGAAATTGCTGAAAAAGTTTCCAAGTCACGTGAGGTTGTGGCTAATACAATTCGCTTACTAAATTTACCGGAAGATATGAGGATGGCCTTAAAAGAAGGCAAAATTCCAAGAGCTAGTGCCCGAGCCTTGCTGGCTTTCAGTGATGCTAAAAAACAACGCGAAGTTTATGAGAGTATTCTTGCTGGCGGAGTTTCATCGCGTGAGGTAGAGGATACGGCTTCGGCTTTAAATCCAGTTAAGCGCGCTCGCAAAGTAGTTGAGAGTAAGTTTGTGGGTCTGGAAAAAAATCTTGCTGAAAAACTTGGCACTCATGTTCAGATTCATGGCGCCGCCGTTTCTGGAGGAAAAATTGTTATCAAATTTGCTTCTTTAGAGGATTTAAATACTATTGCGAAGAACATTATCGACTAACAGGCGCTCAATTTTATAGTTTTTATCGCAGTCTCTCCGCTCGTCTCATATTCTCCAGCCTGTCAGAGATGCCGAACCAAAAGGCCACCTTGCCGAACTATCGTTCGGATTCCTTTTTGTTACCGGCATTCTATCCAGCCTGTTCGGCATGAGAGTAGGGCGTCGTTCAAAGCGAGAAAAACTAAAAGATTTCGCTAGACTTAGAGCCATTTTTAATTTGACAAAATTGCCATAAGGTGCTATAATTAAGGGGTCACACTTCTTTTACATCTAGGGAGCAGGCCATGAATGAGTTAAGGTTAGTTTTTGCTGTCGTGGCCTCAGTTCTGTCTGGGTTCGCGTTCTATTTCTACGCCAAGCAGGTGAAGTTGGGGCAGTCCAAGCCAAACATCGCAACCTGGAGTATCAGCGTCTTTCTCATGTTGCTGAATACTCTCACTTTTCAAGACATGAGCAAGGACAAAGTGGCGACACTTCAACTTGTTGTCGGGTTTGCAGGTGCCGTAATCGTTTTCTTCTACGCACTGGTCAAGGGTAAATTCTCCAGACCCAAACCGACGGAATTGCTGTCCTTGCTGTTTGGTGTTTGCGCGGGAGTGGTTTGGTACGTGTTTCGGCAGGCGGCGAGCGCGAACATGATTATTCTGCTCGCTTTGCTGGTTGCGCTCTATCCAACGTGGAAAGCAGTGTACCAGAATCCATTCAGTGACACTCCGCGTTCTTGGGTCATGTGGTCCACGGCCTACTCGATTACAACGGTTAACATTTTACTCGGTATGTCCAATCCAGATTGGCATGCAGTGTCACTTATTAATCCTGTGGTAGGGGTGGTTGCCCACGGCTTGGTCGCGTTTCTGTCGCGAGAGAATCGAAAGCTTCAATTTCAGTAAGCGTGAAGCCCTAATGGGCCTCGGCAGGAAAGGGTCTCACGCATGTGCGTGAAGCACCTCCTGCACGAGGCCTTTTTCTTTTCCAATAAAAATTAATAATTAAAATAAAGTGAAGCGAGCCCTAAACATTTCCGAGCGTTTTTCGACGCCGTTTTCTTGTTCGAAATTCAGGATATTATGTCGGTAACAAAAAGGAATCCGAGCGAAGCGTAGGCAAGGTGGCCTTTTTGTTCGGCATCAATGACTAAATTTAGACTACAAGACAGGTGGAGAAAACAGCGAGAGAAATGTTTAGGATGAGCGCTAATTGCTGAGCACCTTTTTGGTGTTGCGACATTCAGGGTAGCCGGAGCAGGCGAGGAAGTCGCCGAATTGGCCGTTGCGTTTGACCATACCCTTACCGCACTTGTCGCAGATTTCATCAGTTCGGACAGGTTCAGATTTTTCTGACTTAAGAATATTTTTACAATCTGGGTAGTTAGAGCAACCGGTAAATTTTCCGAATTTACCAGTTTTAATAACCATGTCGCCACCACACTTGTCACACTTCTGACCAGTTTTTTCAAAATCAGGCATTTGTTTATGAGGTTACTTCTTCTTGTTTAGTTTCTTCCCCGCTAGTAGAATCTTCAGTAGCCTTCGGTTCTTCAGAGGCTGAAGATTCACTACGGGGCTTACGCTTCTTGCCATATGTTTTTTGCCCACGAGGCTTAGGGGGATTATCTTTCCAGTATTGGAGAGCTATTTTAAGTTCTTCTTCACTTTCTGGTTTCTTGTTCATGACAAAAGTACAATCAGGCCAGCGTGAGCAAGCATAGAATAATTTACCTCGGCCCCGAGACTTTTTTTCAACGACTTCACCGGTTAGACAATTAGGGCACTTGAATCCAGTCTTGGTAAATATTTTAGAGATGCCTTTACAGGTTGGATAATCAACACAACCGAGGAAGTAACCAAAGCGTCCGCGTTTAACTTCCATCGGTTTGGAACAAATGGGACAAATTTCACCTTGGGTTTTTTCTTGGA
>JBBTYS010000030.1:0-4841 GCA_038078535.1 Patescibacteria group bacterium
AGGAGCGAGTCGAATTAAAGAAGAGAACAAAATCTGGTTTGCTACAGAAAATGAGGCTATATCTGCTGGGTATACCCTTGCGGGCAACTGTTCCGATTAATCGAGAACTCTCGACAATTTGATTGTCGGAGCAAATAATGTTATTATATAGGAGTAGCAGATGCGCCAACTAATCGGGGGCGATAGCCCTCTTTTTTAGTCTCGAAGTTCCTGCTCTTGAAACTTGTGTGCTTAAGCCAAGTTCAAGGCATTGTCGAGCATTGAGACGAGACATAGTAATCTATGTTGAGAATCAAGCGGAGACAATAACGCAGAAATTGGCTAAGCCCGAAGGGTGTCGTTGGCCTTAGCCGTCAGGCAGGCCAGACACACACAAATTTAATATGGAAATACGAAATATCGCAATTATAGCTCACGTCGACCATGGCAAAACAACCCTGACCGACTCTTTAATGAAGCAAACTGGCATGGTGGCAGCTGACTTCACCATGGATACTAATGACTTAGAACAGGAACGTGGTATTACTATTTATGCCAAAAATGCTTCACTTTTATATAAAGACACTAAAATCAATATCGTGGATACCCCTGGCCATGCCGACTTCGGCTCAGAAGTAGAACGTGTTTTGCGTTCTATCGATTCAGTTTTACTGGTCGTAGATGCTCAAGAAGGTCCAATGCCTCAGACTAAGTTCGTCTTGAAGAAAGCCTTGGAGCTTGGAATTAAGCCAATTGTTATTATTAATAAAATCGACAAACCAGCTGCTAACCCAGACGAGACTCATCATAAACTCTTAGAGCTTTTTATTGATTTAGGAGCCAACCAAGAACAATTAGATTTTCCTGTTGTATACGCAATCGGACGTACTGGTGTTGCAAAGTTAGATATGAAAGATGAGGCTGTAAACCTAAATCCAATTTTAGATACAATTTTAAAGTATGTGCCTGCAGCTAAAGCCGATGCTTCTGCACCATTACGCTTCCAGCCCTTCAACCTCGCCTATGACAATTTCTTAGGCCGTTTAGGTATTGGCCGTATGTATGAAGGCACAATTCACTTGGGTGATAATGTTTATATCCGTACTCCTGGTAGCTTGCTTGGCAATAGCGATGAAGTTAAAACCAGAACTGGCAAAGTCACAAAATTATATACATTTAAAGGCATGGCTCGAGTTGAGACTGAATCTGCTGAAGCAGGGGACATCGTCATGGTGGCAGGTATTCCTGATATCTATATTGGAGAAACTATTTGTATTACTCCAGAAACTGAACCGTTGCCAGCCATCCACGTTGATGAGCCGACAATTTCTTTAAACTTTTTAGTTAATGACTCCCCATTTGCGGGCCGAGAAGGTAAATTTGTTACAGGCCGACAAATCAGAGAACGACTTGAGCACGAGCTCGAAGTGAACATTGGATTAAAAGTAGATTTTTCATCTAATGAATTTTTCAAAGTCTACGGCAGGGGAGAATTACACATCTCTATTCTTTTAGAGAACATGCGTCGCGAAGGTTATGAACTTCAGGTTTCTCAGCCTCAGGTAATTATAAAAGAAATAGACGGCATAAAAATGGAGCCTTTTGAAGAAGCGATTATTGACGTGCCAGAAGAGACTTCCGGAGTTGTTATTCAAAAACTCAATAAACGTGCTGGTACGATGATGAATATGGAGCAACACCATGGCCAAGTTCGTATGACGTTTGAAATACCTACACGTGGTCTACTCGGTTTTAGGAACGAATTCGTTATCGATACTAAGGGTGAAGGTATTCTTGCTAGTCGCTTTACTGGATACAAAGCTTTCGCTGGTGACATTAAAAAGCGAGCTACTGGCTCAATGGTATCTGGTGAAACAGGGAAGACCCTTGCTTATGCCCTCGATAACCTCCAAGAACGAGGCCGATTATATATTCCAGCCAATACTGAAGTTTATGCGGGAATGGTCATTGGTGACACCTCAAAAGGTGATGATATGACTGTAAACCCTATCAAGGGCAAGAAACTTACCAACATGCGTGCCTCAGGTTCTGACGATAATGTGATGCTTACTCCAGCCTATACTCTAACCCTCGAAAGAGGACTCGAAGTAATGTCTGAAGATGATTATTTAGAAATCACTCCAATAAGTGTTCGTCTACGCAAGCGCTATTTAAATGAAACTGAAAGACTAAAAGCTCAAAAATCTAGTAACTAACAAAAAATCCCCGTAACGGAGATTTTTTGTTTATCTACCTGACATGTATTTTTGCCAATAGTCGAATAGAGCAGAAGTTGATTTTATATCTCCTACGCAATACAGAGCAATTTCACGACAGCGCTTATCTTTAAAATAGGTTCCGACCTCATGACCCGTAATACCCTTGTCCTTGGGGCTTTCAATTCCGAAAGCTTGGCACCAAAGGTGCAAAGAGCGCTTGAAACGAACAGCGCCATAATTAGTAAGCTTGTCGTATACGTCTAAATGGGGTTTATCATAATACCTATTATGAACAAGATTTACTGACGGTTTTATTTTTAAAATTGCGGACCTAATAGCTAAGAACGGGCAATCAAAGGCGTAGCCATTAAAAGTAATAAATTGATCATAATGACTGGCGAGTTCCCAAAATCTTTTTAAAATTTCTTTTTCATCAGCGCAGGGGACGACAAGATATCCATCAACCTCTTCTTCTTTATCATCTTCATTTTGTTTTTGATAATAAACTCCACCTTTATTTGTTTCGGGGTTTAAAAAGGCGATTGCTACAACATGGCCCGTGAGAGGTGAAACCCCCAGCATCTCACGGATGGTCTGACGTTCAGCATCATCTTTGGCGGTAGCTAATAGAAGCTCCTGGGCAGTAGTATCTAAAGCCTCAAAGTCCACACCAACAGTTTCAATATCAAATACGAGTTTAGGCATCTACCTAAGATACTTAATAGGAGAGTTTTTGACAAGTCTCAAATCTCAAAAAACTGAAAATTTTATAAAAACTGGAAAACTGTAATTTTGGGTCATTTAATTAAATAGATATATCTATTTAGGAGAGGGCCGCCACAAACAGAGAAGAGAGTATAAGAATTATATTTAATTAGTTAAGTATAGAAATAATTTGTTTTATCAAATTGTCTAAGGGGAGTGCTAAATTCAGAACCGTACGACGTCGCACAATGTAGATTATGCGACTTATATAATAAAGAATAGGCTGTGTATACGAAACAATAAATAAGGTCTTTGGGGAACATGAGCGCTGATACCTCTTCCTCACACAGCTCGTGTCCTAGGGCCTTCTAGAGGCCCTGTTTTAGGTCTCCTGCCCCTATCAATCCCTGAGTGTTCCAATGGACTAATACTTCTCAGGTGCTCAGACTAAATTTTAAAATTAAAATTTTTTATTATTAAAATTAAATCTACGTATTAAAATATTAAAAATAAAAATCCCCTGTTTTGTTTTAATAAATTTGCAAGTTGCAGAAAACAAAACAGACCGCAATTAATTGCGGTCTGTTAAATGGGTCTATTTTTATAATCCCCGCAGGGGAGTCCCCTCCTCCCCTGTCGCTACTACATGTTTTTTAGAGATTTAATATATTGCTCTAATTTTGATTTAAGGTATTTCTCTTCAGCCCCAAGGTGACGACGTTTGCCAATGGCATTCAAAAATTGAATCTCTTCCTTCATGTCATTTATTAGTTTATCAAACCCTTTATCGGCCTTGTGCTCAATTTTTCGAGTAGATTTTTTCTTTTCGAAATTATGCCATGCTTTATCAATAGTAGCGCCCAAGCCACGGAATATCATTATAAGAATTCCGAGCATAGCCAATAACAGGACAATGAGTAAGCCATATCTACTAGAAATATTTACAATCGCATTAAATACCCTTTCAAGCCAGGTAACGATAGAGAGGCTAACAGCTATCCCAGAGACAGTGACTGGAATTGAGGATGTCGTACTATTACCAGCCTTATCAATAGCTCTAACCGAAACTGTCTTTGTGCCAACTTGATCAAATGAAATTGCGTAAGGCTTGCCGGCTTGATCACCATAAACTTTATCCCAAGCACCATCACCTATCTGAACTTCATAATAATCTATACCTGACAGAGCATCACTAGCTTCAAAAGTAATTTGTGGTTTGATGTCTTCGGTTGTTGATACAAGCCTTATCTCAAAATCACTAGGCTTAGACTTATCTATATTGAACTGATAGTGAGCTATAGGCCCCCAAGTCGAGCCCTCTCTGAATTTAACGTGCAAGTATTGGGTACCCTCTGCAATATCAGTGAAAGTGGCGGTAGAAACTACGCCATCGCTTTTGGGTCCAGGATTGGAGTTTGAACTTGTGGTTATGAGGTAGCTGACGCCATTTACCGAACTTGGAAGCTTCCAAGAAAAGACAGGGTTGGTATTGGAGTACCATTTTGTACTATCGGGATGAGTAGAAGATTCGATCTTCGGGGCACCGCTGGTAGGAATATCTGAAGCTTCTCCTGATCCAGAAACATTGTCCCCATTAGGTGTAATTGTTATTGATAACTTGCCTAAGCTTGTTAGAATATTTGTTCCTAAGCCATCATTCGCAAGAATAGCCCCGGATACAAGCGTGACTAGAGTAGAGCCTCGTGCTGTTGTGGCGGTCTTTGTTCTGAAAGAAATCGTGAGTATTAGTCCAGATGTACCGCTATAACCAGGGTTGGGTAGTCCGCCTTCAAAAGTAATGGAGCCTTCTGTATTTGATGAGGTTGGTTCTTGAGTCCACAGATT
Source organism: Patescibacteria group bacterium (assembly GCA_038078535.1). Taxonomy (GTDB): domain Bacteria; phylum Patescibacteriota; class Minisyncoccia; order 2-02-FULL-40-12; family GWA2-44-9; genus 2-01-FULL-41-21. Next base: position 4,749 of record JBBTYS010000030.1, read on the forward strand.
AAAAATAGAGCCAGACTTTGAAATACTAGTAACTTCTACTTTTGCTGGATCGAAAACGATAGAGCCTTGAGCAGCATTGATAGCTGGCCCTTC
>JBBTYS010000031.1:0-6677 GCA_038078535.1 Patescibacteria group bacterium
AACTTATTAGAAAAAAAGGAGCAGATTGATATTAATATTAGTGTGGCTGAACGTTCAGGAGGAACAAATGAACCCCTACCTAAACTGCAGTGGTTTGTTGATGTAAATAAAGAATTCCCAATATTAAAGTCTAAAATTAAAGATATTCCAGAGGGCTCAAAAACCACACTCAAAGAAATAATGCTCAAGACAGTTTCAGGAGGCCAGATAAAAATTATGCCTGACCACTTTGAGAAAATTTACTTTAACTGGATTAATAATCTCCGAGACTGGAACATAAGCCGCCAACTCTGGTACGGCCACCGAGTTCCAGTTTGGTATAAAGGCGAAGAAGTTTATTGCGATATTGATGCACCCAAGGGCAGTGACTGGGTTCAGGACGAAGACACTTTGGATACTTGGTTTTCATCTGCGCTTTGGACCTTTTCCACTTTAGGCTGGCCAGATGAAAATGCGCCTGATCTAAAAATCTATCATCCAACAGATTTTATGAATCCAGGATATGAAATCTTGTTCTTTTGGGTAGCCAGAATGGTGCTGATGAGTGGATTCCTTTTGGGAGAAATTCCATTTAAGACTGTGTACTTGCACGGCATGCTTAGAGATTCTAAAGGACAAAAGTTTTCAAAGTCAGCGGATAACGGTATAAACCCGATAGACATTATTGATCAATATGGAGCAGATGCTCTTAGAATGGCTATGATTGTTGGTGTTGGTCCAGGCAATGATGTAAATTTTGATACCAATAAAATAAAAGCTTACAAGCATTTCGGCAACAAACTTTGGAACATAGCAAGATTTGTTTTAATGAGTGTCCCTGACGCAGAATCAGCAAAACAAGCAAACCTTACAACTGAAGACGAGAAGGTCTTAAATGAATTAAATGAATTCGTTAAAGAAATCGCCGGCGATATGGACAACTACAGACTCTACTTAGCTAGCGAAAAAATATATCACTATGTCTGGCATACTTTTGCCGACAAGATTATCGAAGAAAGCAAAGCCAAACTGGCCAGTGAAGACCCGGCCATTAAATTATCGGCCCAAAGAATGCTTTTAGAGATTCTGACCACCTCCTTAAAGATTTTGCATCCTTTCATGCCATTTATCACCGAAGAACTCTACTCAAAACTCCCAATCAAGGACAAACAGATGCTCATGATAGAATCTTGGCCCTCTTAGACAATTTAATTAAATTTGGAGTGGTGCCATCTTGCTCAAAAGCGAACGTTCGGAGGCGGGTAGCCGAGATAGAACAAAAAATCCAGCAGGATTTTTATGTGGTGAGCGATGAGCAAGGTGGCGAACTCACAAAAAAAGACTTATAATAGATTGTAATGTCTCCACTTAATGCGGGCTTGTTGGTAGCACTAGGCTTGATACCCAGTTTTGTCTGGATGTCTTTCTTTTACAAAAGAGATTGTCATCCTGAACCAAAATACTTAATTACGAAAACTTTTTTGATGGGGATTATCATTTCCCCTTTCGCCGTTTTGTTTCAACTTGGGTTCACCCATATAAATCAGTGGATTTCAGTAGACTATTTCAATCCTAGTAGTTCAATGTTCTTTTTGTGGGCATCTTTTGTTGAGGAATTGGTTAAATTCTACGCCGTTCGAATTATTGCTTTCAAAGACCCAGCTTTTGATGAGCCCATGGATGCCATAATCTATATGATGATGGCTGGCCTCGGTTTTGCAGCCATAGAGAACATTTTGGTGCTATTCCGAACTATTCCTGATGGCCTTAACTCAGCCATGACTGTCTGGGGTTTGCGCTTTGTGGGAGCGACACTCCTTCACGCACTATCTTCTGGTCTGTTTGGATACTTCTTGGCACTGTCGTGGTTTTCAAGAAAGCACGCCAAGAAATTTGTATTCTTGGGCTTAGGCGTGGCGACACTATTTCACTTTGCCTTCAATGCGTTTCTTGCAAGTTCAATGAATCAATCTCACGGTTTAGTTTGGGCGACTGGACTTTTGGTGGTAATGTCATTCCTTGTTTACATCTTATTTGATAAGATAAGAGATAGATCACCTAAAAATACTATCCGACTCTCGCCTGCAGCTGAAAAAGAAATAAGTACTGCTTAGTAATATATGCAAGATTTTCTCAACGAAGAAACTGAAAACGAGGTTAGCTTAACAGCTACTAAAAAACCTTCTCGCACTACTGATGAAGGTCACTTAACTGTTGACGTCTACCAAACGGAGGACGATATTGTCGTACGCTCTACTATTGCTGGTGCAAGCATCAATGACATTGATATCCAAGTTACCCAAGATATGGTAACTATTAAGGGCACCCGTAAACCCGAAGAGCAGATCCATGCCGAGGGCTTTTTCCATCGAGAACTTTACTGGGGCGCTTTCTCTCGAGCAATTATCCTGCCAGTGGACGTTGAGCCGGACGGAGCGAAAGCAAGTTACAAGAACGGCGTCTTAACTATTAGGCTACCGAAACTTGAAAAGGCTAGGACTAAAAAGCTCAGGATATCAGGCTAATGGCTCGATCTAAACACTTCCACAAGACCATATTCCGGCTCAGCATCGCCGGCGCTATTATTCTCATCGGCTTTCCGTTGGGAATGTTCGCTTATTTCCATAATCTTAAACTGCCTGAATCTATCCATTTACGAAGCCTGCAATCAGCTATAAACCAAGCGAGTAGTCACGACACCACGGTGATTGTGGGCACTAGAAAATTTATTATTAAAAAAGGAGAAATTTCTAAATGGACAGAAGAATATACTCGTAAATATACGGGCCTAAAGGACACTCGCTTCTCGGATGCTTCGACCAAATATGTTAAGACCTTAGCTCAAAAAACTGATCACGAACCATCAGACGCCAGATTCACAATTGAAAATGGCATCGCTGTTGTTTTCATCCCAGCCCAAACTGGCCAAAACCTAAACATTGTTACCGCAGATGCTGAACTTCGTCGCGGTATTCTTGCTGACAGTTCTGAAATTATACTTACTCAAGAAGTTATAGTCCCAAATATAACTGCTGAGAAAATTAATTCGTTGGGCCTCAATGACCGAATTGCTGTTGGCGAATCAAATTTCGCGGGTTCGACCCTAGCTCGTATTCAAAATATCAAAGTCTCTTCTAAAAAATATAACGGCCACATCATCAAAGCTGGGGAATCCTTCTCATTTAATACCGTCCTCGGCGATGTTGTAGCTTCCACCGGCTACGCTCCCGAAAAAGTAATTAAGAACGGTAAAATAGAATACGAATATGGCGGTGGCATTTGCCAAGTCTCAACAACCCTCTTCAGAGCAGCCATTATGGCGGGTTTCCCAATTCTTGAAAGAAAGAATCACGCCTTCCCTGTCCACTACTATGAACCCCAAGGATTTGACGCCACAATTTACCCTGGTGTCAGCGACATGAGATTTATTAATGACACTGGCAGGGCGGTGCTTATTCAAACCCACACGGTTGGCACAAAAATATTCTTTGAGATATATGGTACTAGCGATGGACGCAAGGTTACTATCGATGGACCTTATCAATATGAGCAAATGCCTGACGGTTCTATGAAAGCCTACTTCACTCGCAAAATCACCAACCCCGATGGCACCATCAAAGAACAACGATTCAATTCTACCTATAAATCTCCAGCCCTCTATCCAACAGAGCCCAACCCCTACATTTAAAAATCCCGACTAGTCGGGATTTTTAAATTGGTGCCCTCGACAGGACTTGAACCTGTACGCTCTTGCGAGCACTAGCTCCTAAGGCTAGCGTGTCTGCCAATTCCACCACGAGGGCATTGATATCTAACTAGTATACTGATTTTGTGGGCTTTTTCAAAGCCGACGGTTTGGTCGAGCTCCCCGACATTTTAATCGTCGGGGCCTACTGTTAATACAAAACTCCGACCAATGGTCGGAGTTTTGTATTAACTAAATAACAAATTTTAGCTGAAGAATGAGCGAGTGACTAAACCTGCAACGGTCTGTAAGATTACCCCAACTGCTAAGACGATTGCTGCACCGATAATACCATTCCAAATGGTTGCCTTTGCTTCCTTTGGATCTGATGATGTCATATAACGGATACCGCCATAGACAATAACGATCACTGCAATAACCATACTGATAACGATAAGGAACTGTGCTGCCTGCTGGATGCGATCTTGAATCTCAGAAAGAGTAACCGGCGAACCAGTCACAGGGAGGTTGGCATTCGGTAATACCGCTAGACCGGCAAAAGCAAATTGTTTGATTCTATTCATAAGCCACCTCCTTTTCCTTCGAGGGGATATACCCCCTTCCCAAGCCACTCTCACTCATGAAAATGGTTTCGGAAGAGAACAATCCAACCCGAGTTAATAAATACAGATACCAATTATACTAATCTGACAGAAAAACGATCTATCTACGAATCCGGCAATAGTATTAATAATGACCCCTGTCGCAAGCACAACACCGATACCGATGGCTGCATGCTTTAACCTTACCAAACCATTTTTGTATCTCGCAGGGTCAGCCTGAGCTGCCATTACCATTATACCACTCAATACGATAAAGATAACAGCAAGTATCATACTGGTCACAATCAAAAATCTAGCAATAAGATGGGCCATATTATCTATGTCCGTAAGAGTGATGGCGTTACCAGCCGGCAAATTAGCATAAGCAAGTATCGGCAAGCCGAACAAAACAGCTGGCACAAAAGGTCTTAGTTTTGAAATGTATTTTCTCATCTTAATAGCCAGCACAGCTTAGAGGTATGAACATTGTGTACTTAGCGCTCTTTTCTGGAGCGTCAGGTCCGAGTGAAGTAACAGCATTACCAACCGTAGCAATAATCGTATAGGCACCCAGAATCACAACCATACCAATTACGGCATTAGTCAGGCTCTTTTTGGCTCCAGTAAATTTAGTATCGTTGCCTTGTGAAGCCATCATCTGAAAACCGTACCAAACAATAACAATCACCATCACAATCATTATGAAACGAGTAGCCCAACAAGCCACACCAGTCACAATTCCAAATAGACTTTGGACTGTAATATCTACACCTGGGGTTTTAGAGAAATCATTACTGGTATTGGTGTCAGCTGAAGCATAAACCATGGCCATGCTCATACCGATAATTATTGAATAAGTGTAATTGAGAATTTTTTTCATAAATCTATCTTGAAACACACTGGCCATAAAGCCTGCCATCAATTGAAGTTGTTTTGGTGTCGTCACATTTTAATCCAGTTGAACAAAAACCTGATGATAAACATGGATCGCCTTGGAAATTTCCACCGGGTCGACTGCATGCGGTGCTTATGCAAACCAACCCATCAGCACAGGTAGACTGACCCTCACCCGAGCATCTCATACCTATAGAACTCCTAGTTTGAGCAAAACATGAGCCAACCTTTTGACCATCAATTGTTTTAGTACCCGCAGACGTCAGATCACAAGAATAACCAGTCACGCATTGGGCCCCACCTAAACAAGGCTCCCCGTTTAGATTGCCCGTTGGCCTCTTACACATACCATTATCGCAAGTAAGTCCAGAATTGCAATTACTGGCAGTCTTGCACTCACCACCCACAGTACCGTTACTAACGATATTGCCGTTTTGTGTGGTCGGGGTACCAGTACCAGTCGCCCCTAATTCAATAATGCTAAATATAAGAGTTATGAAGCCTCGACCTATAAATATTACGGCAAGACCAATAACGACATTTTTTAGAATGGTTTTACCTTTGTCAAACTTGGCCGGAGTCGCCCCCGCCGTAAGCATTAAGAAACCAGCCCACAAGATAAAGAGAACTGCGATTGGAATAGAAATATTTAATAACCACTTTGTAAGAATATTGATAATCTCAAACAAATCATTTGGGCCGCCCTTAATCGGATTATCAATGCTAAACGAATAAGTTTGTGAGGTACCAGAACCTCCTGGACCGCCTGTGCTTGGGGTTGTACTTGGATTTGGAGTCTGAGTAGAAGCCTCCTTGCCACAAAGACTAACCGAGACCTGAGAACATGTTTTACCACCACACTGGGGAGCGTCTGAACAATTAGATAAATTACTAGCACTACATATATAAACGTTCTTGCCCGTACTGTCTGGGCCTATGCATGAATATTGTGGAGCGCCTGAACCGACAGTTACTCCAACCCGAGCAGACTCGGCAATGTCAGTACCATTTGGGCATTCTATTAATCCATAAAAATTTAAAGGACTGGCATAAGCGCCATCAAATGAATCATCAGAGCCAGGTCCAGTAATCGCTGTGATAGTCTGGGTAGATGTCTTGGTCTGAATTACCTGAGAACGATCGAAATTTATGACGAAAGTTGCGGGCCAAGCGTCTAAACCAGACACATCTTCGCCGACAGACCACTTGAAACTGGTCATATTGGAGTCACCGCAGTACGTACTCAATTTCCCAATATCTATGGTTAGGCTCATCGAAACAGATATCTTCTTGTCTGCAGGGAGAATCTTTGAGCTTATTCCAGGCATAGCATCAAACATTAGGTTTGAGGCGCCTGTTTCTGCAGCAAAAGAATCCAAAGGCACAACAGCAAAGCACAGAGAGGCTAAAATAACTAAACCGGAGATGATTTTCCTCATTTGCTTCATTGTACTTTATTATCCTGACTTGGAGGAGGTGGTGTTGTGGGTAAAGAGGGACCTGCTTGAGGAGGAGCT
>JBBTYS010000032.1:0-3227 GCA_038078535.1 Patescibacteria group bacterium
TAGCATGTTTGTCAACGAGGGCTCGGATCGCGAGGTGAAGTATCTCGAGCTGATTCGGAATGCTGGCCGACAACTCGTCCGTAACAAGTGGCCCGAGGCTTTCAAAAACAAACAGCCCTAACACTGGCGGAAAGGTGATATGCAAGGCGTGGTATTGAAGTGGCGTCAGCATCGATCAGAACCTCGGCGCAATGAGAAGAAGATCTTGAAGGCGAAGAGAATCGTGAGGCGAGAACTGAACTTGCGTGCCAACATCTGGCTTGCTGTTGGACTGGCCGCGATTGTCGCCGCCGCAATCTTCGTGATGAAGAATCCGGTGTCTGTGCCCTGGTGGCATCCCATCGGGTAGGCGAAGCGACCAAGGGGCGGGTGGTACATATGCTACGGCGTGTGTGCTGCCCAGCCTCCTTTTTTATTTAAAAAATTGTGCAATACTATCTGCTATGGAAGATAATGTAGCAAAAATTAAAGACAGGCTTGATGTGGTAGATGTTTTAAGCGGCTACATCAAACTTACAAAAGCCGGTGTTAATTATAAGGGCCGATGTCCTTTTCATAATGAAAAGACACCATCATTTGTAGTTTCTCCGGAGCGTCAAATTTGGCATTGCTTCGGTTGTGCTAAGGGGGGTGACATGTTTGAGTTTGTTAAAGAAATTGAAAGTGTTGAATTTCCAGAAGCTTTAAAAATATTGGCCGCTAAGGCGGGCATCGAATTAGAACAGTTTCGTCCTAAGGCTGGCGAGAGCGTAGATGATAAGCACAAACTTTTTGAGGTCTGCGAATTAGCTACCTAGTTTTTTGAAAAACAATTCCATTCTTCAGTTGGCAAAGAGGCATTTGCATATTTGAAAGAAAGAGGCCTGACGGATGAAACAATTAAAGAGTTTCGTTTAGGCTTTGCGCCAAATGACTGGGAATCACTCTCAATGTATCTTCAAAAGTGTGGTTATTTTGAAAAGGACATTATTGATGCTGGGTTGGCTATTAAAAGATCAGCTGAATCGGGTCGAGTCGGAGTTTATGATCGTTTTCGTTCCAGAATTATGTTCCCGATTACAGATATTTCAAATCAAGTTGTTGGCTTCACGGCTCGTGTCTTTGAACCTCCAAGTCCCAAGAGTGCACAAGTTGGGCTTGCCAAGAGCGGGGAAAGTATGGCAAAATACGTAAATACACCCCAGACGCTGATCTATGACAAAAGTCGGGTTCTATACGGCCTCTCTAAGGCTAAACTAGACATTAAGAAATCGGACCGATGCATCTTGGTCGAGGGCAATATGGACGCCCTCATGTCATACCAAGCTGGCGTACACAATGTTGTCGCCTCATCTGGCACTGCCCTTACATCGACCCATTTAAGACTTTTGCAGCGCTACACTAAGAATCTGGGATTTTGTTTCGATACTGATCAGGCTGGTGCTATGGCAACACGTCGTGGTATTGGTTTGGCTTTGGCTCAACAATTTAATATCAGCATCCTCGAGATTAAAGATCCCGAGTGCAAAGATCCAGCTGATTACGTAAAAAAGTATGGACCTAAATGGTCTGAGGTTGCTGACAGCGCAAAGCCTGTCATTAACTATTACTTTGATCGAGCCCGTTCTTCATACAATCCAACTTCTGCTGAAAGTAAGACGCAAATAATTTCTGCAGTGGCGCCATTTATAAAACGCCTGAGTGCGAATGTTGAGAGAGCCCATTGGGTTAGCCAACTTGCATCATTACTTCGAGTGCCGGAGCAGGCAGTACTAGCTGACATCACGAACTCTAAAGATGACCTTGATCAATATGCTCGAGAGTCTTCAGAAGAGGTCGTAAAGGTGGCCACGGCATCCATTGAGAAGGGTTCGCCAGACGCCATTAATGAGATGTTGCTTTCCGTGGTTCTCAAGAACCCAAGCCTCTTTGTAGAAGAGACGCATAAGCTTGAGTCTGATTTGTTGGACTCAAGAACAATAGCAATTATGCGCCAAATTGCTGACGAGCCTCAACCTTTTGACTTCAAAACGTTTGTGGCACGTCTTAATAGTGAAGAGGCTTTGCAGTTAGAGTTTGCCTATCTTCGCTCACAGGAACTTTGGCAAGATTTTACGGATGATAAGCTCAAACTAGAATTTAATAATTTAATTAGTACTGTTCGTCGTCGAGCAATCAGTGTTCGTTTAACCAACTTACAATTCGACGTGAAAGAGGCAGAAATTGCAAAGGACAATCAACGCTTAACTCAGCTTGCTAGTGAATTCAATGAACTTGCTAGACAGCTAACACTCACCAACTACTCTTATGGCCAAGTTCAAAAAAACCAAGAATCCACCAAAGCTAAAAAAGAAGAAAGCCCAGACCAAGTCAAAGTCGAAACCAAAACCGAAAATCAAACCGGTGAAGTCTTCTAATAAGAAATCATCTGTAAAGAAAAATTCTAAGTCGACTCCCAAAAAGGCCAGTAAGGAACTCATCAGCGAAGACGCAATCTCAGCATTAATTGAAAAAGGTCGTCACCGAGGCTTCATTACCCAGATGGAAGTTTTGAATGCGTTTCCAAGTATTGAAAAAGACATCACTGGCTTGGAAGCATTATATGAGCGTTTAGAGTCTTCGAATATAAATATTATTGAATCTGGGCATGTTTTTGAAGATGGTAAAAACAAGGAGTACGACGAGAAGAAAAAAATTCAAGATGAATTTGGCGAGTCGACTTCTGATTCGGTTCAGATGTATCTCAAAGAGATAGGGCAGTACCCTTTGCTTAACGGCGAAGAAGAAGTTGAGTTGGCCAAGAGAATTTTGAAAGGTGATGAATCTGCCCGTCAGAAACTTCAGCTTTCAAATTTAAGGCTCGTAGTTTCTATCGCTAAAAAATATGTTGGCCGTTCGGCTAATTTGTCTTTACTTGATTTAATCCAAGAAGGGAACATTGGTTTGTTTAAGGCTGTCGAAAAATTTGACTACTCTCGAGGTTTTAAATTCTCAACCTATGCGACTTGGTGGATTCGCCAAGCCATTACTCGTGCTCTCGCTGACCAAGGACGTACGATTCGTATTCCCGTACATATGGTCGAGACGATTAATAAATATCAGCAAGTCGTTCGCCGTCTTGTTCAAGATTTGGGTCGCGAACCAATGCCTGAAGAAGTCGCTTCAGAGATGGGCGTTGAAGTAGATAAGATTCGGCATATTATGAAAATCTCTCAAGAGACCATTTCTCTTGAGGCTCCTATCGGTGG
>JBBTYS010000033.1:0-615 GCA_038078535.1 Patescibacteria group bacterium
GCTATTGGTTTTGGCGCAGCTATAGTTCAACTTTGTAAGGTTATTGTTGAACTGCCTCTCTCAAAAATTTTAGATAAAAATCATGGGGAGTACGATGACTTCTATTCCCTAATGATCGGAAGCACCCTTATTGCTTGTGTACCATTTGCGTATTTGTTTGCTCATTCCATTCACCATATTTATATAATTCAAGCTGTCTACGGTGTGGGCATCGCATTTTCAGTTCCACCTTGGTATGCAATATTTTCTCGTCACATAGACAAGATGCAGGAAAGTTTTGAATGGACTCTTGATTCGGTTTCAATTGGTCTTGCTGCTGCTGCCGCAGCTGCTGTCGGTGGTATGATTGCTCAAAAATTTGGCTTCAATACGGTCTTCATTATCGGAGGCGTCTTTGCTATCTGTGGCGGATTAATGCAAATAATGATCTTTAGAGACATCAAAAGGAAAGTCCCTCGCGGTCAGGTTAAGCCCGAACCCGATAAGGTCAGTCTTTAGGGGTTGACTTTATACCTAATAGATAGTAGTATATTAATAACGGAGGTCTCTGTGAGTGATTCTCAGCCGGAACTAGAAAAATTACCGGCTGAATCTCGAATCGTTGAGAGACCAACC
>JBBTYS010000033.1:625-2443 GCA_038078535.1 Patescibacteria group bacterium
CCAACCGGCCTTGTGTTTATTCATAAGGATGGCACTGAAAAGCCCCTCACTTCTCTCGTCACGCAAGACCGCAAGAACAACGGTCTTGTTGGAAGAATGTTGCGAGGCCTAAGTAGGGCCGCAGGAGTCGACCGCGTTGCCTGAGAGCGCGGTCCTTTTTCTTTTCAGACAATATGGTATTTTTAATGCATGAAAAGTCAGTCTATCAATATCACCCCATTTCAGCAGAAGGTCTATGATTTTGTTAGGACTATTCCTAAAGGCAAAACGCTAACGTATAAACAGGTTGCAATTGGGATTAAGAAACCGAAAGCTTATCGAGCAGTTGGCAATGCCTTAAATAGAAATCCATTTGCTCCTGAGGTGCCATGTCATCGAGTCATTAAATCAGACGGTTCAATTGGTGGGTTTGCCAGCGGGTCAACAAAAAAGTTAAAATTACTCAAAAGGGAAGGGGCTCTAAAGTAATTTTATGTCCAAAAGAATTTTATTAGTTGGTGGTGGTTCGGGTGGTCACGTCTTTCCACTCATGGCTGTGGCGGAGTCTTTGCGTACCCTAGATTCCTCTTCTGAGCTTATTATTTTTGGTGAAGGTCAATTTCTTGAGAATGCACTTAAAGACAAAGACATTAAGTACGTCAAAATTTTAGCAGGAAAGGCCCGTCGCTATATTAGCCCTCTGGTAGTTTGGGATTTTATAAAAATTATTCTTGGTTTCTTCCAATCTCTTTGGCTTGTATTTCGTTATATGCCAGACGTGGTTTTTTGTAAGGGCGGTTATGCGTCTGTACTCCCTGCTCTTATCGCTAGACTTTATAGGATTCCAGTTTATGCGCATGAATCTGACTCTGTACCGGGGTTAGCCAATAAAATAATTGGTAAGTTCGCTCTGGCTGTGTTTATTTCATTTGAATCTGCCGGTAAATATTTCAAAGAAGGTAAAGCTGTTTTGGTTGGTAATCCCGTTCGACTAGAGTTGCTCTCAGGCGATAAGTCCATAGCCTTGCAACAGTTTAATTTAAGAGCTGATAAAAAGACTGTTCTTGTGGCTGGTGGCAGTCAGGGTGCCAAAAGAATCAACGATGCAATTCTTGAAGTTTTGGTTCAGCTTGTTCAGACCTATCAAATTATCCATCAGGCGGGAGATTCTCAACTCTCAGCAGTTAAGTCCGTGATTGATCAATACGTTAAAGAAGGTGGAGATTCATATGGAGCAATGGTTAGTGCCAATTATCGACTCTATCCATTTTTTAATGCTCAAGATTTAGCGATGGCTTATGCTTCAGCAGATATTATAATTTCTCGAGCTGGTGCATCAAACATATTTGAGATCTCAGCGCTTGGCAAACCCGCAATTATTATTCCTATTACCAATTCCGCATCAAACCATCAGATGGAAAATGCTAATGAATTTCAGAAATACGGTGCGGTAGTAATTGAAGAAGCCAATATTACTCCACACATTATAATTAATCAGATTCAAGAATTGTTGGAGCCTGCCAAATACCAAGAAGTCAGTAATAAAATTAAGACTTTTGCAAAACCAGAGGCTTCGAATGATATTGCTCGAGTTCTTTTAGCATAAATATGTGGCGAGCAATCGGATTCAACAAACAAAAAGAAATTTTTAAAAACCTGATTAATAATGGCGAGCTTTCTCATGCCTATGTTTTTCAAGGTCCAGAGCAAATTGGCAAAAAATTATTTGCTCAAGATGTTTTCACATATGCAAATAAATTATCTGAGTTTAATTCACATCATCCAGACCTGTTAGTTTTATCTCCCAAAGATACCGAAGGAGATATCTCAGCTCGCCTC
>JBBTYS010000034.1:0-7200 GCA_038078535.1 Patescibacteria group bacterium
TTGGCCATCCGAACTGTTTTAATTTTTCTAAGGACGACTCCAATAGCTTCCTTGGTAGAAGTCTTGCCCGCATTGCCAGTAACTCCAATAATCATCGGCTTGTACCGATGGACGTACGCTTTGGCTAATATTGTAATTAAACTAATGAAGATTGATTTCATCTATCTTGTTGGCCAGGTAGTGAATATTCGACTTGCGACTTGGTCGCATTCGGGAATGGTCGAATATCTACTACCTGGTTGGCGGAACGTTGTAATAATTTATTAAGTATTGAGCGACTTCACGGAATGTAGGCGACAAACTATCAGCGGCAAAAGTTATACCTTTGGGTTTATCCATTTTTATCATTACTACAAACTTGGGATTAGAGGCTGGAGCAAAACCCAAAAAGTTATGAATAAAGACTCCTTCTTGATAACCACCCTTCCCATCAGCAATCTGTGCCGTACCTGTCTTACCAGCGATATCATACCCCTTAATGCGGGCTTTATCAAAGCCATTGTCGACGACACTAACTAGCATACTCCGAAGCTTTTCTGAAGTTTTTTGTGTAATTGGAATACTAACAACTTCAGGCTGAGTAACAACCTCTTCCCCACCTTCACGGATTATCCTATCTACGATATAGGGTCGCATCAATTTCCCACCATTAGCAATGGCCGAATAGGCGGTAATCAGCTGCAACGGTGTAACCGCAACACCTTGACCAAAAGAAGCCGTCACGAAGTTAACCTGACGGCCACTGTAAAGATTTGCAACGTTACCACTCACCTCACCCGGCAAATCAATACCTGTTTTCTGCCCAAAACCAAAATTAATAACGTAGTCTAAAAACTTTTCTTGGCCAATTAAATTTTCGACAAAAGCCACACCAGTATTTAAAGACTGCTCAAGAACTTTGGTCATGGTTACTGTACCGTGAGCCAAGTTGTCAAAGTTATGAATCTGACGACCAGCAATTTCTATCACGCCAGGATCAGTATACGTAGTATTAGGAGTTATTTTGCCTAAATCTAGACCCATAGCCATGGTGACTGGCTTAAATGATGAGCCAGGCTCAAACATATCTTGAACGCTCTTGTTTATGTATGAAGAAGTTGGCGACGAACTATAATTATTAGGATTAAAAGTAGGTTCATCTGCCATAGCAATTATTTTCCCAGTTTGGGGATCTTGAATAATAATGCTCGCTGATTCGGCTTGCCACCTCAAAATCAACTCATGCAATTTAGCCTCCACAAATGTCTGGACGTTCCTGTCGACAGTAAGAACAATATTGCTGGGACGAGGCGAAGAATTATTTCCACCAGTACCATTTAATTCTTTTTCAAAGTAGGCCTCGACTCCATACTGACCGGCTTGGCCCTCAGAACTATAGCCAAAGAAACCAATCACCTTTGAGAGCAGCGAATCACTTGGATAGAAACGTGATTTTTCATACCTAATACCTAAGCCCTTTATGCCCAGCTGATTTATTGCATCAACATGTTCTGTGGTAAGTTTTCTTGCCAAAATTTTTGTACCCGCAGAACCACTTTTTAAAGTAGTCTCTAGAGATGCCTGTTCGAGAGGTAAAATTTTAGATAATTTTTCTGCAACAAGAGTTGGTTCAGTAACATTGGCGGGAATAACATACAGAAGTGGGAAATTTTTGTCGGTTGCCACTGCATAACGCTGATCTCCAGCCACAGCAGAAGCTTTGGGATCTTGAATTAAAATATTACCTCGAATTAAAACGTTTCCTATATTTTCATTTTGGGCTTGGGCTGTCTTGGAGTAGAGAGTGTGTCGAACGTAGGAAAGTACAAAAAGTCGCCAGGTGACAAGGCTGGCGGCCATAACTACACAAACGAAAACTATTTTAATACGCAGTGAATCAGATTGTCTCATGCTAATGAATTACCTCTGGAGGGCAACGTTACTGTTTTCAAAAACGTAGATAATATCCTTAGCTTCTACCATGTTTTTAGATTTTGCAAATAACCCAGCCGAGATTGGGTTCTCTGTGGCCGTTTTTTCTACACTAAGGCTACCCTGTTTCTCCGCCAATTTAGACATCTGGCTTCTAAGAGATGAGATCCGGTAATTGTCCGCAGTATTACCGTTAGCAGATGCAACATAAAAAACCAAACCGAGACCACAAAGGCAAACTAAAAATATATTAAAAACTACAACTGGATTTAAAAATGTTGAGTAATCTGAAGACTTACGAACGGAGGATGAAACTACACTCACTTTGCTTATATCGAGGCATTCCTGCTCAACATGGTTACTTTAAATTGTTAAACTTTTTCGGCTACTTTCATCTTTGCGCTTCTACTTCTGGGGTTTTCTTGTTGTTCGGGCCAGGTTGGACGAATCGTACCCTTTACTGGCTGTTTTAATCTGCCCAACTTCACTTGTTCTTTGAATATCTCCCTAACAATTTTGTCTTCATGGCCTTGAAAGGATATGACGACCAATCTTCCACCAGGTTTCAAAATATCAATTGCCGCATGGACACCCTTGGTTACGTTCCCAAGTTCGTCATTTGCCACGACTCTCAAAGCCTGAAAGGTTTTAGTTGCAAAGTGAATCTTTCGAGTCTTGTACCAATTGGGCACAGCAACATTTATAACAGCCACCAAATCTTCTGTGGTCATAATCGGTTTTTTCTTTCGATTTATACCGATACTTTCAGAAATGCTTTGGGCAAACTGTTCTTCACCGTAATCTCTTAGGATCTGTTCCAGTTCAGGCACACTATATAGATTGACTATCTCACTGGCAGGGACGCCTTGTTCAGTATTGAAGCGCATGTCCAAGGGTTCGTCTTTTTTAAAAGAGAAGCCTCGCCCACTAGCTTCGTAATGCCAAGAGGACAATCCCAAATCAAACAAGATACCATCAGGTGCGAAATCGAGCCGATTGGCGACTTCAGCCATGTTGGTGTAACTATCGTTCACAACAGTAATGTGGCCACGATAACCAGATCCAGCAAGTTCAATCGCTGTTTTGTTAGCTAGCGCACTATCCCATTCCATGCCGATAACTTTTCCTTCAGGCATAATCTTTTCAAGAATTGCCCGAGAGTGGCCACCGCCATTCATGGTTGCATCTATATATCGTCCGCCTGCCAAAGGCTTAAGATATTCTAAAACTTCATTTAAAAGGACGGGCTGGTGTATCATAGCTTTGCCTTCAATTCGTTTTGAAATCGTTTTTCGGATAAGTTTCTAGCGTGCTTTAGCCGCAAGAATCTCTGTGGAAAAACTTTTTTAAAAACCTCGTCCCACGTTTTTATATTCCTAGTTCTCTTAATTTTTCAGCTATGCTATCGGAATTTTTTTCTAAATTTGCCTTGTAGTTCTCCCACTTCTCGTCATCCCATATCTCAAGGCGACTATACAATCCAGCGACGACCGCAACTTTTTTTAATCCGGCGTAATTTTTTAAATACTCTGGAACTAGAATGCGTCCCAAACCGTCAAATTCTACTTCAACTGCACCCGACAATAATAATCTTGCGAATGAACGTGAATCTTGTTGGACAAGAGGCATATTTCCAAGTCGCTCAGCGAGCTTAGCCCAATGAGCTGACGGGAAAACAAACAAACAATTATCTAGTCCTCGGGTTATAACTGCTCCATCGCCTAACTCCTTTCGGAATTTAGAGGGAATAGAGAGCCGTTTTTTGGCATCCAGATTGTGTTTATATTCCCCGATAAGCATTTATAACTTGCTGACCGCTCTGCCAGGCCTTTGGCCTTATGACAGGTTCTTGACCATCTTCTTCGTTAAAAACTCCGCTTCTCTTTTCGCCATATGCCTATATGGCTTAGTCGAATGCTCATTTTTGCCTTGAAGCTGGTCAAGTCAGCGGCGTTCTAAAACTCAACTATCCACAATCTTATCCACTTTCACCCACTCAATAACATTATTTAGGTATCTTATCCCACTCTGAAAAGGTATGCAATGTGCATAACTTATCCCCCATTTCTTGGTTTGACTTTTTAGGTTTAAAGTGATATAATGTAGGTATTGC
This sequence comes from Patescibacteria group bacterium, assembly GCA_038078535.1. Lineage (GTDB taxonomy): Bacteria > Patescibacteriota > Minisyncoccia > 2-02-FULL-40-12 > GWA2-44-9 > 2-01-FULL-41-21. The sequence continues at coordinate 4,025 of JBBTYS010000034.1, forward strand.
CCTTGAAAGTTCAAGCCTGCCATTGCCGGCGCATGCGCCGGAATAATCAATGGTTGATGCAAGAACTGGGAGCAGTATCAGTGAGGTTCGTATGGAAGATCGTGGAATGAAAGTCAGCGCAAGGATCACAGCAGAAATGCTGTTGGGCAAGATCCGAATCAATCACCGCCAGTCAGAGCCCGGATATCTGATGCCCCTACGGCAGTTCGCCATGCAGATCAAGAAGGGTCTCGGGGAAGAAGAAATCAAGGTGCTCTCCGAAGATCTTCTCCCTGTTGCTCACGCCGTTGTCGACCTCCTCTTCGATGCCGTGACCGACAGCAACCGACCAGCAACTATCGAGGCGGTCAAGAAATTGAGCATCCCCCATCGCACCACGGTGGAAACCCTGGTCAACATGATGACCGGGAAGATGACCACCCCGCCAGGCCGTTGGTTGGACGAACTCTGGCGAACCAAGCAATCCCTGCGACAAATGACGGACCTGTCGATCAGCGGGCTCACTCTCGAAGAGATCCGCGAGGGATACAACCCGTTCGTCCACGCCGTCGTGGACGAACTATGGAAACACCGCGACACGCTCGTCAGCTAGTCGCGTACACCACGAAGGGGTGGGCCTCAGGGCCCACCCCTATTTTAATTCAAATAAAACTAGCGAAGGCTCTAGTTTTCCCGAGCAAGTAAAAACTAATAAAGTGTAGCTTGTTGCCAATTCGAGACAATCGAGACGTTGCAGGAGCGAGCTGATATAATGTGTGGCTAGCAAGCCAATCAGCCAGCGAACTGCAATGCGAGCTTAGCTGAGTTGAAAGAAGGAGCTCAGAGAGTCCTTCTTTCAACGGAAGCGTGTCGAGAATGGCAATAAGCTAGACTAACCTACAAACCTATCTTGTTAATAATTTTTTCGTGGAGACCTTCTAGTAATACTCTGACGAATCTATCAAACATATTATATCGGTAATCAAATTCCTCTTTATCCATGAGAGTAAATTTTATTTCAGTGCCAATCTCAGCTTCAATCGCAGCTAAGAAATTACGAAGCTTGGCACGATTGATATCATCCCCCACGATAAACAGGTCAGCCGGAGCATCGTACTGAGAAGCAGAACTGGGATCACTCAAAAATATTCCTGAAATAACGGCCAAACGAATACGGCCTAAGTCAGAAATTCTTTTTATCATTCTTTCTTTTTCACCACTTGATGATTTTAAAATTAAATTTCTTAACTCATTAAAATATTCAAAATCGGAATTCAAGCCATAGGTCTCTTTGCCCTTACGTCCTGAGGTTTTCTTCAATATAATTTTTGCCCGAACGACTTTTTTGGCCATATTATTTTCTTTTTACTATAGTCAAAGATTTAAGAGACTCAATTTCAATTTTTGTAGCTGAAGGAGACTCCTGAATCCGGCGAGCAATTTCACGAATACTAAAATCTGCTGGATGGTTACGAAATAGAAACTTTAGTACCTTAACCCTGATTTTAGAGCCAAATAGGTTATCAAGTACTGGCTTTGACATTTAGGTGTAAATTAATTTAGAATGAGATTAATAGCCTGAAACTTCTCCGCCATAGTCTATCCGACCAAGGCAAAAAAGTAAACCCCGATAACCCATGGAAAAAGTATTCATCAACCCTGTCGCAAAAGAAATACTGCTTAAGGGTAATGCTAAAGAAGGTCCAGTTGATTTGTTCACCTACGACACCGAGCAACGCAACGCTTCTAATGGTAGCGCACTAGGCACTCTCTATGTTATCGGCAACATTCAACCTGGAGTGACGGTTGAAGCTACAAACACCGAAGATGTTGATGTTGGATACGTTCTAAATCTCGTCGCCTCTCTAGCTAAACGCGAATACTATTCCAACAAAGAATTGTCCCCCAAGGATGCATTCTCAAACTCTCTGAAGAAAATAAATAGTGTAGTCGAAGAATTTTTCAAAAAGAAGGACACTAAAATCAACATCGGTATTTTTGCCATCGCTGGAGACCAAATACACATATCCAAACTCGGCAAGTTTAAAATCCTACTCGCCCGCGATGGTAAGAATATCGACATCCTCAACAACATCGATTTGTTCGACAAAGAACTGACTCAAGAAAAAGAATTCTCCAATATTATATCCGGCAAAGTAGCGGAAGGAGATAAAATCTTAGCTTTCTATCCAAACCGAACCACTACCGCTCGAGAAAAAAGCTTCAGAGACTACTTATTAAATTCATCCCAAGATGAATTTGCCACACAATTAGCAGTAATTAAAGAAGCCAAACCAGATTTTGCTTGTGCCGCAATACACATTGATATTCAAAAACTAACCGAAGAAGCCACTGCACCACGCATCCAGCCCAAAGAACTCCAAGAGGAAGTCACTCCAGACAATGAATCTGTAGAGCAAGTAATACCTGTCGCTTTAACCGAAGAAAGGAAAGAGCCAAAAGTTCAAGTTGTTTCCAAGCTATCACCTGAACCCACGTTACCAAAAATTATTCCTAGTGAATTTGCCAAAGGCAAACGAGAATTGGCCTTTTCAAAGCATGTTCGTCACTTTAAAAATATGAATATTACTCCAAAGATAAAAATGTTCGCCATGGGAGGTATTGCCGTAGTTGCCCTTGTGAGTATCGTGGGCTTAAAATCTTTCGTATTTGTTAGCGCATCAACCAAGGAACTAAATAAGATAGTTGCCCAAGCTCAAGAAAACCTAAAGACAGCGGAAGAAAAGAAGGGTCAAAGTGATTTCATTGGCGCTCGTAGCCTTCTGGTTGGTTCTTTATCAGCATTGACCCAAGGTGAGTCAGCTAACGGCTCTTCAAAAAAGGCCGATGAGGCCAAGGCGCAGTTAATCGCTTCCCTAGATAGTATGGACAATGCTGTTGATGCTAAACTTGAATCACCCATAGAAATTCCTGCTGATTCTGGCACTGCTACACTTTTAACCTCTGCTGGAAACAACTTCTATGTTTACCTCGAGCAAGGTGGTTCTGATTCTATTGCTAAAGTTGCAGAGGGCACTCTTTCTGGCATGACTCCTGTGAATGACATTTCTCCAACTTTAATATTTACTAACGATGTCTATATTTCAGTAGTTGATTCATCAGCAAAGAAAATCTCAAATTTCTCAATCGCAAAATCGACAGTTTCTAATAAAACTTTTTCTTCTGAAGACTTATTA
>JBBTYS010000035.1:0-4288 GCA_038078535.1 Patescibacteria group bacterium
AATATGTTTAGTGGATGGTTTTAAAACTAAACCCTTTGAAAATATAGCCGAAGAAGATATAACTCTTTCAAATTCTGATAAATCAAAAGACTCAATGGCAACTGGCATTAACCAAACAAACAACATGTAGAACTTTGATATAAAAGGAATCTTCTGCAAGAAGCTGGCTCTAATATCAGCATTTGGCAAATATTCTCGAACAAATTCTTTATTATAAAAAAGAGTATATATCGGAGCTTCAGGAAAGATTTTATGTAATTCAATAAGTACTCTCTCTGCTCCACCTATTTCTTTTAACCAATCATGGACTAGTGCTAGTTTCATATTTCATTGGCTCGATGCAACTCTCCGCTCACCGTGTCAAAAGTCTGCTGACTTTTGCACTCTAGCTCGGCTACCCGCCTCCGTACGTTCGCTTTTGAGTCGCATCTTCGTCAATTCTATAAATGGTTTTGTTTTGGTGTCTTCGCTTTTGCTCTACTATTTAAACATTTTGGGGGTGTTTTGCCGACTTGCTTTTACTGATGATGTGTGCTATAATTAAAGGACACAGGAGTTGAGAACCTTGAGTAACAAAATCCTTGCCGTAGATGACGACGATGCTATCTTAGGTCTTACGCGTGAATCCTTGCAGCGAGCTGGCTTCGAAGTATCAGTCGCTCGAACTGGGAAATATGCGCTTGAGCTCTTCGAAGCTATCGGTCATGACCTTGTCATAACCGACCTGACCATGCCCGAGATGAATGGCCTCCAGCTGATTGAAGAGGTTTTGAGAATCTCTCCATCGACGCCGACCATTCTCTTCACCACCGAGACGAAGGAGTTGGATGAAACCGATACGTCCTTCGTCACGAAGATCTTGGCGAAGCCAGCATCGCCAAAGCAAATTGCTGAAGCCGTACGAAGTCTTCTTCCCGCCTGACAGCCCACCAAGTCGCTTGCTCCAGCGACCGGCCCCGTTTTCGACGGGGTCCCTTTCTTTTTATAAGAACTAGAGTAAGATACTGAAACGAGGAGTTGTCGATGGCAAGCATCCTGTTCGTTGAGCGCCACATTGACTACAGGCTTAGCCTATCTAAGTCGTTGCTTGCAAGAGGGCACGAACTTGTCTGGCTGTTGGACCTCAAGACGGCCCACACAGCAATCAAGAACAACATCGATAACTCAAGAAGATTTGAGATGGTCATCTTTAGTCGAACGGCTTGTGCCAAAGGTATTTGGCTGGAATATGCCAGAGGCATTCGAGACACAGGCGTCCGAGTGATAATGCTCATCGAAGAGGGGGTCCGAGTGGTTCCTAACGGAGACTCACCACTTGATGCAATCCTCCCAAAGTCGACACCGAAAAATAGAATTATTAGTGTTGCGGAAAGTATCCTCCGTGACAAATTGCCCCCAAGAATGGTGGCTATCCCCGTCCAGACTTCGGTCTAGGCGGGGCTCTTTAAATTATTGACAAGAGCTCCCGACGTGTGATTTAATGTGCGAGTGAGGAGAGGCCAATGAGCCTATGTATTTTGTTAATTCAGCCCGATTGGACTGACAGGGCGAGATTCATCGAACGCCTAAGAGAGCAGGGGTTCGGTGTTCACAGCGCAGAAAACATAGGCGCTGGAAAAACAGTTTGGGTGAATTACCCGTTAGATGCAATCGTGATTACCCATTCGATGTTCGACGACGAAGCCGAGAGTCTTAGCAGAGAGCTTCTGGATAAAATCCCAGTTTTTATCTGCGGGACAACCCACAGGCCAGACGCAGCCGAACACATCGTTAGACTTGTAGAAGGGGTAACGAAATGACCACCCCAACCAAGGTTCCCCGAGTCTTGGTCGTAGATACTGATACTGGTGTTAGTGGCGCTCTCTCAAGAGTTCTCGAGGAGCTGCACATCACTATTTACACCACAGCTAGCGCTGAATCCGCCAGGATCTCATTGAGAACTTTCGCGATTGATTTACTCGTCGTTTTCCTCAGATTTGGCTTCGAGCAACAAGGCTCAGACCTAATCAGAGATACAATTGGACAAGTCCCGGTTATCGCCTGTGGCCCAGAAGGTTATATCCCTGAAGGGGTCACCGTAAATGCTGACTACCCAATTTCGACCAGCCAATTGACGAAAATGATTCAGGCTGAGATTGCAAAAGTTAAAACCAGTATTAGTTGAGGGCCCTTAATGGTTCTCGACCCGTACTGGTTGTTTTTATCCCCGCCGTTGAAGAGTAGCTATCGCCAACCTATTATAAAAGTATAGTGCACAAAAATATTTTTACTCTACTCTTCAACTGCGGGGTTATCTCTTGGCCATCACGTTCTTCTTGTAGGCGTCTAGGTTTTCCAAAACAATACCAGTGCCACGCGCCACACAAAAAAGTGGGTCGTCGGCAATACGAGCAGGCACACCAGTAATTTTAGTGATGAGGACTTCGATATTTTTTAACAATGCTCCGCCACCAGAAATAACGATACCTTTGTCCATAATGTCAGAGCATAATTCTGGGGGAGTAACTTCGAGAACACTTTTAATTATTTGGACGATTTCTCGGAGCTGTTCGGACAAGGCCTCAGTGATTTCATTTGAAGCAACCTCGATTGTTTTAGGGTAGCCACTCGAAAGATCTCGGCCTTTAATATTTATTTTCTCTTCGGTTGCTGTTTTAGTAGCTGAGCCAATACTTATTTTTATAAGTTCGGCAGTGCGCTCACCAATAGCGAGGCCGTGTTTCTTTTTAATATAATCGACAATAGCTTGGTCTAATTTGTTGCCACCAATACGCACAGACTGGGCACTCACAATCCCACCTAGAGATATCACGGCTAATTCAGTCGTACCGCCTCCAATATTTAGAATCATATTGCCTGAAGCGCTATTGATTGGGATTTTGGCACCAATCGCGGCAAGAACAGGTTCTTTAACTAAATATACAGCTTTGGCGCCTGCTCTTAGGCCAGCCTCAATCACAGCACGACGCTCAGTTGAAGTAATGCCGGCTGGCACAGAAATTAAAACTTCAGGCTTTAGAAAACTTAGGAAACCACCAGCCTTTTTAATAAAATAACGAAGCATGGCGCCAGTTACTCGATAATCAGCAATAGCGCCATCAACGAGGGGTTTACAAACAACAATACTTTCTGGAGCTCGGCCAATCATGTCTTTAGCTTCAGAACCAACGGCCAAGATTTTATTATCCAAAACAGAAATTGCCACCACCGAAGGCTCGTTAATAACAATCCCCTTTTGCGGGAGAAAAACTACTGTATTTACTGTACCTAAATCAATACCGATGCTTCTCATACCCAGTAGTAGAAATCCGACATGCGCCTCAGGTTGTTTCTGAGAACACGATAATAGGATTTATTTAACTCAAGATAAAACTTTTAAAAATAGGCAAAATGGCGCTTGAAACAACCCAGTCGGATTTTCACTAGCTGGGCATAGACAATATTTATAGCCTGTTTCTGCTTGGAAGGCAACTTGTCTTATGTTAAGATAATGGCATGATTCAGATAGTGAAAACTCGACCTGTTTTGTATTCGCTTACGTCAACTTCACTATCAAGCTTGATATAACATAATTGACCCTGAACTCTCGCTTAACTTGTCAAAACAGAAAGCGAAAGTCGAGTTTCTACTACCGGAATGACCCGTACGACACGGCGTATCCTATTCTACTTCGCAATACTTATATTTTTAGGCGTAAGCTATGTTGTGCTTCTCTATGCCCAAGGATATAAATACAGCTTCGAGCAAGGCAAGTTCTTTAGAACTGGAGCTTTATATTTAAAAACTAATACCACCGCGCATGTTTTATTAGATGGCCAAGTCGTGACTACCACATCATTTCTTGGCAACTCTGCAAGTGTGGGTGGGCTCTTGCCTGGAAATCATATTGTAAATGTTCAAAAAGAAGGTTATTCTTCGTGGCAAAAAAAGATAAATGTGGTGGAAGGTTTTGTCGAAGACTACACTCGCATTATTTTATTACCAAAAGCTGGAGAAGATTTAGTAAAAATTAAAGATGAAATACAAAACCTTTTATATCCGCCGACTCCAGTTCCTACACCAAGCCCCAGCCCAACAACTACACCCAAGAAGACTACTCCAATTCCCAAACCGTCAATCACTCCTAGCCCAACTCCAGACACGACTGGCCAATATTACTCAGACAAGGGCTCTCTATTTGTAAATTCAGATGACGGCCCTATTCGCATAGCTGGGGATGTCTCAGAACCAACAATTTCCGACGACCATAAAAAATTAGCTTGGTTTACTGGCCGAGAGATGTGGGTCT
>JBBTYS010000036.1:0-2518 GCA_038078535.1 Patescibacteria group bacterium
GGACGAGGAAAAAGCCATTAGGTCTGAATTGGAAAATCGTCACGATCCTGAAGCTGAGCGCATAAAGCGTTTTTTAGCTATGCCGGATTTGAGTCGAACCGAAGATAGTCCCTTGAAAGAAATTGTCGCCCGAGCCTCAAAAGTTAAGAGCTTGGAAGGCTTCGACGTAATCAATATACCCGAAATCGTATCCACGCATGTTTTGTTTGATTTATTCAATATGCCCCCTGGCCACCCAGCCCGCAGTAAGTCAGACACCTATTATGTTGACGACGAACATGTGCTTCGTACTCACGATACAGTTTTTTGGTATTACTACCTAAACCATCCTGATATTAAAAATAGAATTAAAAACAAGGAGACACTGGGTGCGATTTGTCATGGCAAGGTCTATCGAAAAGATGAAATCGACAGGAGCCACATGAACGTATTCCACCAATTCGGGGGACTTTATTTAGCGCCAGATGAAAAGAAAACAATCACACCAGACGACTTGAAAAACGCTCTTTCGGAAGTTGCTCGTAGTGTTTTCGGCAATGTTAATTTTCGTTTTTATGATCACAACTTTCCCTATACTGACCCGAGCTTTGAGATGGAAGCCGAAATTAACGGTCAATGGATTGAAATGCTTGGTTCGGGTATGGCTAGAAAAACAGTACTAGCCAATATGGGTTTGGCTGGCTACCACGGTTGGGCTTTTGGATTTGGCCTTGAGCGCCTTGCGATGGTTTCTATGGACCTGCCTGACATTCGCTTACTTTGGTCCCAGGATGAGAGAGTGAAGAAGCAACTCAGGCTTGGCAATAAGTTTAAAGAAGTTTCAAAGTATCCTTCAATTATAAGAGACATTTCGTTTATTGTTAAAAACGACTTTGCTCCAAATATTTATTTCGACTTAATTCGTGATATTGGCGGAGATTTAGTTGAAGAAGTTCAACTCCTAGATAAGTACGAGAATGCAGAAAAGTTTGGACCAGACAAAATAAGTTACACCTACCGCATTACATATCGTTCTAATGAGAGAACTCTTACAACTGAAGAAATCGATCCTCTGCAAGAAAAAATTACTCAAGCCACTAGGTCTCAATTTAATGCAAACATAAGATAGATGCTGGCTTATCCATATTTATCAGGAGTAGTACTAATCTTCCTAGTCTTTCTATTTTGTTTCTCCTGTCGGTCGGATTTAAGAAAATTAATGTTATGGGGAGGTTGGTATTATTTTCTCATGCAGGCCATTGTCTTATTGATGACTAAATTAGTTAGTTTTCTTACTCACACTAATCGAGATTTTAATCCTATTTACTGGCATCCGCGCCTGCTATTTGATTTAAATATCAAAGCGGGAGGTTATGGATTAGAAGACGGTTTATTTATTTTCCTGGTTGGTGCACTGGCCACACTAAGCTACGAATTTATTTTTAGAAAGCGGATTAAATATAAATATAAACATAAGCACCATCTGGCAGCAATTGGAGCAAGTTTGTTATTGTATATAACACTTTTGTTCTTCATAACTAATCCTATCTACCCATTAATTGCTTCAACTTTTTTTGGAGCATTTGTAATCTGGTTTAAACGTCATGATCTAATCAAGCATTCCATGGTTGGAGGGTTTGTGTTCTTAACTACTTATTTTGCTATTTTTTTTATAATGAACTTAATTTTTCCCGAATTTGTTAAAGAAACTTGGGACTTGTCAATTAACAGTGGAGTATTGATTTCCGGCATTCCCTTAGAAGAATTGTTATGGGCTTTGAGTTTAGGCTTCTTTTGGTCTCCTATTTATGAATATGAGCACGGTACTAAAGTAGCCAAATAGCACCCTCTCCAGAAGGAGATTTATGGCTAAACTCAGAGGCAATTTAGTGTCGAAGTTCGGTAGCTTGAACTAGATAAAAGCAAACAGGCCATAATGGTCTGTTTGCTTTTATCTAGACTATATGGTATAATATAAAAGTAATTAGTTTGGATTCTTTAACAATACCTCGCGCCCAATGGGGTTAAGGGCAAAGGAGACGGCAATGACTTTGATGACTCTCGTAAATGAGATATGCGCCGCAATCGGTTCTCAGTCCGAAGATCTCGCGAAGGCTCGCAAGCTCATCGACTTCGGCGAGAAGGTCAGTGAGGAGATTCTCATCCGGGCTGGGTTTACGAAACCCGTGCTTCACAAGGAAGACTGGGTGCCAGATCGGGAGAGTTTTGACGCCAACCAGCTCGCTAACTCGTTGGATCTTCCGGAGTACACCCCGGATGACCACATCCTTAGTCAGACCCTGACGCTATACAACGTGCCGACGGCACTCAACGTGAGGAATCGCGACGTCGGAACGAAGACTATTCCCATCGCCAGCGAGTTCATCTTCTGCAAGAGGAGGGTGATCGTGGGCGACGGAGTGAAAGTCCGTCAGGTCATGACCTACGAGGAAGCCGCTCGCTACATTGTCTTCTGGTTTGCGGAGAAGATCCTGCAGATTATCAGGAAGAACGAGTGGGATCGGATGCGAAGCATGCC
>JBBTYS010000036.1:2528-12495 GCA_038078535.1 Patescibacteria group bacterium
ATGCCGGATCTCTACGACCGGCTGGCCGAACTCTGGACCCCGAGACAGCAAAGCTTCGTTCTCGTCCAGGTTAATCCAGACGAGGATGACGAAGAAAAGTTTGCTGACACGGAGCACTACATCGGCGTCATATTCGCGGGTGATATTAAAGAAGCCGTGGAAAAGACTGGCTTCAAAACCCATGATCACATAGGGGACTACGTCGATCTCGAATCGACGCATCTCCGCATGCGATATCGGTTGAGGCCTGCGGGTCTTTCGCCGAATATCAACTTTAATCATATGTAAGTCCTTGTATCTCGCAAGGCAAAAAATTCCAGCCTTTCGACTGGTCCCGATCAGAAATGGTCGGGCTTTTCATTTGAGGATAAAGAGCGAAGCCAGACCAATTCCCGACATTCCGAAGCCCGTTAGTTAAACTGGCGAGCGAAGTTTTTTACATTTTCTTCCATCTGGACAATCGGCAACTAGCTCAGCATCTTTGATGCTATTTCTCTGGGTACCGACCCGAGGATGTCAGGAACGGTCTAAACCGCATGGCCTGACAGGAGTTGCTTCGGTCGGTCAGAGAAATTAAGAAAAGATTCTAGAGCTAGCCCGAGCGGAAGCCGGAAGAAAATTGTCAAAATGGAGCAATTTTAGGCGTTGTGTTTTCAGTTCCAAAATGCTACAATAGATAGGTAATTTATGGCACATAAAGAGCTCAAAAATTCTGGGTATTCGGCTAAAGACATTCAAGTTCTCGAAGGTCTCGAGCCAGTACGAAAACGACCCGGTATGTATATTGGTTCGACTGGTGTCGATGGACTTCACCATTTGATTTGGGAAGTTTTCGATAACTCTTTGGACGAAGCTATGGCCGGTCATGCTCGCAACATCGAGGTGGCTTTGCTTGCCGACAACAAGGTTAGCGTTTCCGATGATGGTCGTGGTATTCCAACCGACATTCATCCCAAAACCAAAAAGTCTGCTCTTGAAACGGCGGCTACTGTTTTGCATGCTGGTGGTAAATTTGAACAAGGTGCTTATAAAGTTTCTGGTGGTTTGCATGGTGTCGGTCTTTCAGTTGTAAATGCGCTTTCAACTTGGATGCGGGCTGAAGTCTACCGAAAGCCAGATATCTACGCTCAGGAATATAAGATTGGTAAACCTCAGAGCCCAGTTAAAAAAGTCGGGACCACCAAAAAGACTGGAACGACAATTACTTTTCAACCGGATCCAACAATTTTCCCTGATACCAATTTTGATTTAACGACAATTTTAAATCACCTGCGCCAGCAGGCCTATTTGACTAAGGGTGTAAAAATTAATGTTCAAGACGCTCGGTCTCCACTTCAAGTAACTAGCCCAGATGGCAAAAAGACTGAATCAGCTTCGGATTATACTTTTTATTTCGAAGGCGGAATTATGTCCTATGTTGCCTTCTTGAATCAAGGTGAAGAAGCTAAGCACAAGAACATTTTCTATATTGGTAAAGAGCAGTCTGGCATGTTCGTTGAAGTTTCGTTGCAATATGTTGAAGAACTCACGAGTCGTGAGCTATCTTTTGCTAACAATATTCATACGACCGAAGGTGGAACTCATTTAACCGGTTTTCGCTCAGCTCTAACTCGTATTTTAAATGACTATGCCCGCAAGAATGGCTTCATAAAAGAAAAAGAGGATAATTTGTCTGGTGAAGACGTCCGCGAAGGCTTAACAGTTGTTATTTCGGTAAAACTGCCAGAGCCACAATTTGAAGGTCAGACTAAATCAAAACTTGGTACGACCGAAGCTCGAAATGCTGTGGAAACGGTTATGAATGTGGAGTTCACGGATTGGTTGGAAAGAAATCCAAATGATGCGAGCGCAATTCTCAATAAAGTTATTCTTGCCGCCAAGGCTCGTTTAGCGGCTAAAGCTGCTCGAGATACGGTTTTGAGAAAAGGTGCACTGGAAGGTATGACTTTGCCTGGAAAGTTGGCCGACTGCTCAAGTCGCGATGCATCAGAGTCAGAGATGTTCATCGTTGAGGGAGACTCAGCCGGTGGTTCATCCAAGCAGGCTCGTAATCGTCACACTCAGGCCATCCTGCCATTGAGAGGTAAAATTTTGAATGTTGAAAAAGCTAGACTCGACAAGATGCTTTCGTCTCAAGAAATTCGCGCCTTGATTATCGCAATGGGCACGGCAATTGCGGAAGAGTTTGATTTAACTAAACTTAGATATCATAAAATTGTGATTATGACCGACGCCGACGTTGACGGTTCTCACATCCGAACTTTACTTCTAACCCTATTCTTTAGATACTTCCCTCAAGTAATTGCTGGCGGTCATTTATATATTGCTCAACCACCACTTTATAAAGTTCAAAAGGGGACCAAGATTGTCTATGCATACAATGATGCGGAGAAAGACAAGGTCCTTGAAGAATTCCGAAAAGCAGCAGGCGAAAAAGTAAAGACCAAAGCCGAGAAAGCAGCAAAAAAGAATGACGATTGGGAAGTTTCAAAGGTTGAAGGCGAAGAATCTGCAGAAGAGGGCGTCGTTGAAGACAAGGTCAGTGGCGTAACCCTACAAAGGTATAAGGGTCTTGGAGAAATGAATCCAGACCAGCTTTGGGACACTACTTTGAATCCTGAACACAGAATGTTGCTACAAGTAACGGTTAAGGATGCCCAAGTCGCGGATAAGGTGTTTGATGTGTTGATGGGCTCGGATGTTTTGCCTCGCAAGAAGTTTATTCAGACACACGCTAAGTCAGTACAAAATTTGGATATCTAAGATATGTCAGAACTTCCTCCTCAAGAGTCTCAAGAACAGATTGTCGACAGAGTGCTAGATGTTTTAGAAAAGAAGTATTTTGCTCCAGGAGAAAAAATTAGACTTTCAGAGCGCGTACATATAGAGAGTTGGATTGTTGAGGTCCTTTCAGTATTTGGCGGAGCGGATGCTATAAAAGGTAAAAGAATTCTGGATCTAGGTTGTGGTCATGTTCCCACCCCAGAACAAATGGCTTTGATTGAAACAAACAAAAGTGACCCCACAGGTCAGTCACATTCTGAAATTAAGCGACAAGGCGTGTATGATTCTGTAATTGGGACGCAACGAGAATTTGAGCCCTGGTTTCCCAGAGCCATTAAAGAGTTGGGGGCTGATGTTGTTGGTGTAGATATTGGTAATTTAGAAGGAGAAGAATTTGAACATTATCAGGCCAACTTTCATAATATAGGTGCACTGAACTTTTTAGCAGCCAAGTCTTTTGATGGTATTCATACAGACCTCCTGACCACATCGCCTCAATTTAGTACAACCGAAACACTAAGGGCGGAGTTAAGGAGCCAAATTGAACGGGTATTAAAAGACGGAGGCAAGAAATTCGGCAGAGATCTTGAACAAAATTCCGATAGTCCAGAATCACTATACAGAAAAGACTAGGGCTTATTTGACAGTTGGTTGGCGCTTTGGTACTATACTAATGACGCCTTCGGGCGATTTTTAGATAGATTTTATGAGCAAAATTACAACATTTTTTAGAGAAGTAAGAGTTGAAATGTCTAAGGTTATCTGGCCGACTGGTACCCAGTTAGTTGCCTATACCCTTATTGTCATAATCTTAAGCCTCCTGTTGGCTGCTTTTCTAGGTGCTTTAGATCTAGTTTTCCAAAAAGTATTAACTAAGTTTATTCTTAAATAATATGGCCAAGCAAGTTACTAGTGGTGAAAGAAATTGGTACGCGATTCATACTTATTCTGGCTATGAGGACAATGTTTCTCGTAACCTAAAACAGCGTATTGAATCTCTTGGTTTTGAAGACAAAATTTTTAATGTTTTAGTTCCTAAAGAAAAAAAGATTAAAATAAAAGGTGGTAAGCGTGAAACTATCGAAGAAAAGATTTATCCTGGTTATGTCTTGGTAGAAATGGTTGTCGACGACGCCAGTTGGTATGTCGTTCGTAATACACCAAATGTAACGGGCTTTATCGGTGCAGGCACAATTCCAACTCCACTCGCTCAGTCTGAAGTTGACGGCTTGCTCAAGCGCATGGGCGTCGATGAACCTAAATATAAGATTGATGTCGCACTTGGTGATAGAGTTAAGATTACCGACGGTCCTTTCAAAGACTTTGATGGCAAGATTGCTGAAATTGATCCAGAAAAAGGCCGAGTCAAAGTATTGGTTACGATTTTCGGCAGAGAAACCCCCGTCGAACTGGATTTCTTACAGATTAAAAAATTATAATTAAGAACTTAACCCTCTCGCCCCAGACCCATGAAACCAGTCCCGTCGGTTTTCCCAGAGGGACCCCTTCCACTACTGGGGCTTAAGGGCTAAGTTCTTAATTACACTGGCAGCGCATGCTTCTAGCGCAATCAGAAATGAATAAAATATTATGGCAAAGAAAATAAAAACAGTAGTAAAGTTGCAAGTAATAGCAGGATCACTAGAGCCTTCAAAGATTGGTCAGGCTTTAGGACCTCATGGTTTGAATCTTGCTCAGTTCATGGCTCAAGTTAATGAAGCCACCAAAGATCAAGCTGGTCAGCAAATTCCAGTTGAAATTACTATCTACGACGACAGAACTTTCGCTTTTATCTTAAAGACTCCTCCAGCCGCTTATCTTTTGAGAGTTGCTGCTGGTGCTGATAAGGGTTCAGGCACTCCTAACAAGACTAAGATTGGCAAAGTTACTAAAGATCAGGTTCGCAAAATTGCAGAACAGAAGATGGGTGACCTTAATGCCAACGATATCGAAGCTGCTATGAAGATTGTTGAAGGCACTGCTCGTTCAATGGGTATCGACGTAGCTAAATAAATTATCTCTGAAAAAGCCCCCGTCGGGGGCTTTTTCTATTAGTAAAATCATGCTAAATTGGGAATTATGAAATACCAGCCAGTTATAGGACTTGAGATTCATACAGCTCTCAAAACTAAGACTAAAATGTTTTGTGATTCAGTTAATGACCCTGATGAAAAACGAGCCAATTGGAACGTCTGCCCAATCTGTATGGGTCATCCTGGGACTCTGCCTGTCATTAACAAAGATGCTGTCGACAAAGTTATTTTAACTGGTCTCGCACTCAATTGTTCAATAGCTAGAGACACTTTTTTTGAACGTAAAAACTATTTCTACCCAGACTTACCAAAAGGCTATCAGATTTCACAATATCAAAAACCTCTTTGCGAGCATGGTGAACTACAAATAGAAGGTAAAAAAATCCGCATTACTCGTATACATCTTGAGGAAGATGCTGGACGACTTCAGCATCTAGAGAACGACCCCGCCGGGCTGGCCGGGGCAGGTGCTTCGCTCGTGGACTATAACCGTGCGGGTGTGCCACTCATGGAGTTGGTAACTGAGCCTGACTTTACTTGTGGTCAGGACGTTCGTTCCTTTGCTCAGGAGTATCAGCTAATTTTAAAATATATTGGTGCTTCGGATGCGGATATGGAGAAAGGTTTAATGAGGGTTGAGGTAAACATTTCATTAACCAATGAAGACGGTTCTTTTGGTACGCCAATTGAAGTTAAAAATATTAATTCTATTAGTGCGGCGGCTTTGTCAGTAGATTACGAAATAATTCGTCAGCGTGAAGTATTAGAGTCAGGTGGCAAAATCGTAAAAGAAACTCGAGGTTGGGATGATGTTAAGAAAGCAACCTTTTCACAGCGCTCCAAAGAAGAAGCTCAAGACTATCGATATTTTCCAGAACCTGACTTGCCACCTCTGCATTTTGAGGACTCAGACATTGAGAGCATTAAAAATACCCTCCCAGAACTCCCACAAGCCCGCAGGGAGAGGTTTAAGAAGCAGTACGGGCTCCCAGAAGCTGACGTTGAAATGTTCACTGCTGACAAGGCGTTGGGAAACTACTTTGAGCATGTTGCTTCAGAGCTCCTTTCATTTGAAAGACTTAGCCACCTCGACAGACCATCAGAAGATAATAACGAAAAACTATTTAAGCTTGCTTCAAACTACATAATTACTGAGTTACAGAAGCATCGAACTTTTGCTACAGGTGATGACATGAAAATTACCCCTGAATCATTTGGTGACTTGATTGTAAGGGTGTTCCATAAGCAAATTTCTTCTTCAGGCGCACAGGTTGTGCTTGAGGAAATGTTCAAAACTGGCGTTTCACCAGAACACGTAATTAAAGAAAAAGACTTAGGTCAGGTTTCTGATTCAGGGGCTCTAGATTCAATTGTGGATACTGTCATTCTTGCAAATCCTAAACCAGTAGAGGATTATAAGAAGGGCAAGGAAGCTTCACTTAAGTTCCTGATTGGTATGGCTATGAGAGAATCTAGGGGTAAGGGTAATCCTCAAGTTCTTGAAGAAATAATTAAAATTAAATTGAAGTAGAAAGATTATTTTCTGTAAAGCATGTTAAAAAAATTCTGGGCAAAATTAATGGGTAGTCCTGAAACTGGCGCCGGTAGATTTTATAGGGAGAATCAAACAGAGAGAGAACTTGCGCTTGAGCGTCAGAGATTGGCCAGAGAAAGGATGCAGGCTCAAGGTATTCTTCCTCGCAAAGAAGAAGCCACTACCGAATCACAACCCGCTCCACACCCTATGCCTTCCGAAGAAAGGCATGAAGAGGCTGCATAGCTTCTTTAAGGTTCTTAACCCAGTGAATTTCTTTGTTTCTCTTGAACCAAGTCATTTGGCGTTTAGAGTATTGGATACTGGCAATCTCTAAATTGGTTCGCATTTCTTTGGGTGTAATTTTTTTCTGTAGCATCTGGCCTATAAAACGGTACTCAAGTCCTAGGTCGTAAAGCCTTTGGTAGGAGACTCCATTTTTTTGGAGCGTTTTTACTTCGGTAATCATGCCTTGAGCAAAACGAGCATCAAGACGTTTTGAAATTCTTTTATTTAAATCTTTTGGGTTGAGCCCCAGCCATAAAACTTTGTAAGGTGATTCAGGTCTAAGTTTTCCTATTGGTTCTCCTGTGTAGGTAATAATTTCGATTGCTCTGATTAAGCGACGTGGGTTTTTTGAATCAATCTTTTTTGCTCGCTCTGGGTCGAGCTTTTTTAATTTAGAAAATAGTTGTTTCGTAGTTTGTTTTTCTAGTTTCGCCCGCAGTTTATAATTTGGTGGAACTTCGGGCAGATTAAAGTTGTAGATAAGTGTATCAATGTATTGTCCGGTACCACCGACGATAATTGGGAGTTTGTTTCGTTGGATAATGTTCCCAATTTTTTTAGAAGCTAATTTTTGAAATTGAGAAACGTTAAATATTTTCTTTGGCCCAGCGACGTCAATAAGATAGTGAGGAACAAGGCGTTGTTCTTTTTTTGATACTTTGCCGGTGCCAATATCCATTCCTCGGTAAACTTGGCGACTATCGGCTGATACAATCTCACCTTTGAATTTGAGAGCAAGTTTAATAGCCAAATCTGATTTTCCAGAGGAAGTTGGCCCAACAATGGCTATAATACGAGGTTTCTGAGGTATATTGATTTTTGGCACTGATTATGTTATAATATAGATACGCAGTTTAAGCAAGCCCCTTCACAATTAATCGAGGAGTCGCGATGCTCGACGTTAAGAAACTTTGGCCCCTGGTGGTCTATAGCATCATGATTCCTCTGAATACTGATGTCATTATTCCTGCGGGGATTATCTCTGGTCGCTCACAGATCTTCCTTTGGCTCTACATTCCGATTTTGGCCACCGTCGAAATCTGCTACAGCTTCTGGTTTTGGGGCTGGGTGGTCAGGTGGATTGTTGAGCTGAAGAAGATTCAGGAGACGAGGCGAGAGCTCAATAAGGCGGGACTGCTCGACAAGTGGGTAATCGACAGCGTTGTCAATGTCTACCACGCAGTCATGCACCCTGAGAATGGCGCCCGCAAAAATATTAATCGCTACGGAGTCATCGCTGTATGGGCTCTGGGTATCAATCCGATTCTTGGTATCCCCACGCGAACACCGTGCGCTGCGTTCCTCGGTATCTTTAACCGAAAGCGTGAGTTCTACCACTTGGTCTTGGCCAATCTGGTTCACGTGTTCTTGGTGCTTGGGGTCTGGGACTACTTGTTTGGCTGATTCTCAAAACTTCAGCCTAAAAGTTCCCAAAGCCTCCGCGCAAGCGGAGGCTCTTTCATTTCTTGATTTTTAATAAAAGAGAGAGCATAATCTACAACACTGAGTTCCCACCAATACAGGGGTGTGCGATGGCAAAGAAGAGCAAGCTCGAACATCAGTTAGAGATTTGGGCTGGACGCAAGGTTTAGGCCATAGATGTCTGCGTTATGGAAGTTCTCGTGGCAACACTTCGCTACGTGGACATTGCCATTCGTCAGCGCGGACAGAAGAAGGCGGTCGTAACGATTGCTGCCGACCTCCTCGACAATTTTGGGACCGAGAATTTGAGGCGGTCCAGCCAGGCGTACGATATGTCTGCGCGTTGGGTGCGAAATCTGGGTGGCAAGGTTCAGCTGATCCAGAAGCCTGAAAAAGTCGGCCAGATGGATTTCTGGGTCGTTCAAGCTGAGCTCACCCTTGAGGGTATCGAGATTAAGCAAGCTCAGAAGAAGTTGCGTGATGCCAAGTCCATCCTCGCAGGGGCAATTAAGAGCGAAGAAAGAAAAGCCCGTCGAAAGGCTAAGAAGAAATAGATAGTTCGCACGACGTGTGCACAAAGCAACCGCCGATCCTATGGGTCGGCGTATTTAATTTCTGTGCTATTTTTTAAGCTCTATTTCTTCTTTGAGTTGAGCAACGATTGTGTCGATTGGCATAGCGCCGATGTCGCCATCCTTGCGTTTGCGTACGGCCACAGTTTGGGCATCGACTTCTTTGTCGCCAACGATGAACAAGTAGGGGATTTTTTGCATTTCGGCGTTGCGTATCTTCTTACCTAGAGTTTCATTGTCATTATGGAGTTGAGCACGGATGCCAGCGTGCTTAAGTTTGTGAACGGCTGCTTCCCCCCAAGCATGATGCTTTTCAGAAACAGTAATGACTGCAACTTGGACTGGCGCTAGCCATAATGGAAACGCACCAGCGTAGTGTTCAATTAAAAATCCAATAAATCTTTCGTGGGTACCGAGTGGTGCGCGGTGAATTACTAAGGGGGTTTTGTCTGTACCGTCTTTGTCAGTGTAAGTTAGGCCAAATCTTTCAGGCACAGCGAAATCAACTTGATTTGTAGCAAGGCTAAATTCACGACCAATGGAACTCCAGACTTGGACATCAATCTTGGGTCCGTAGAAAGCGGCTTCGTCTTCGACTTCAATATAATTAATTCCACTTTCAATTAAAACATTACGGACCATGTCCTCGGTTTTCTTCCAGAGTTCAGGGTTGTCGATATATTTTTGGCCGAGCTTCTTGGGATTGTGGGTTGAGAAGCGCATTACATATTTATCAAGGCCAAATAAGGCAAAATATTTTAGATACATTTCGTTGACAGCTTTAAACTCGGAAGCGAATTGTTCAGCTGTGCAATAAATGTGGGCATCATTCATAGAAAGCATTCGGACACGCATCAACCCAAAGAGTTCGCCGCTTTGTTCATAACGATAGACAGTACCGTATTCGGCCAAGCGAAGTGGTAGGTCACGATAACTGCGTGGCTCAGCAGAATAAATCTGGTGATGGTGCGGACAGTTCATAGCCCTTAGGTAGTAAGTTTCTTCTTTACCATCCTCGTCTTTCATGACCATTGGCGGGAACATGCTTTCGGCGTAGTAAGGCAAATGACCTGAGGTCTTATACATAGATTCTTTGGCGATATGAGGAGTTCGAACTTGAAGATAGCCTCCCTCTGTTTCAGTTTGTCGAGCTAGTTTTTCTAATTCTTCAATAATTACTGTTCCGTTAGGTAGCCATAGGGGTAGGCCTGGACCGACGTAGTCGCTGAAAGCAAAGATGCCTAAATCCTTACCGAGCTTGCGGTGGTCTCGCTTTTTCGCTTCTTCCATCATGACCAAATGTTGTTTGAGCTCATCTTTGGTTTCAAAAGCTA
>JBBTYS010000037.1:0-2880 GCA_038078535.1 Patescibacteria group bacterium
GTTACGCTCATGATTCCGCGCACTTTGTCTCTAGGGGCATATAATGTAGGTATAACTATCGTTACGAGTTTTGCATCCCTCTTGGGGACTGGGAGCATTACAATTCTTAATCTGGCTACGAATTTACAATTTGTTCCCGTTTCTGTTATTGGTATTTCGTTAGCTACGGCAGTGTTCCCGCAACTAGCATCAGACGCTACCACCAGAGACCTATCCGAATTTAAGCGAAAACTAAATCATGCTCTGGGGACGACGCTCTTACTGACTACGATTTTAGCCGTCGGGATATTTATTTTCAGACAATTAATTGTAGATATAATATTCAAGGTCGGGTCTTTTGATGAGGCCGATCGTATTGTTACAGCGTCAGTGCTTGGAATTTTTATGTTCAGTGTCATGGCTCAAAGCCTGATGCATGTTATAACAAGAGCCTATTACGCATTTCAAAATACAAAGACTCCATTTGTTGTTGCACTTCTATCCATTATTCTAAATGTCACACTTAGTTATATTCTGGGCCTGAAGATGGAAATGGGTATACGCGGAATCGCTTATGCCACCGTTGTTGCTTACAATTTAAACTTTATATTGCTATATATTCTTTTCCGCCGAAGATATTTTTAAAATTTGATGAGTTTACAAAAGCTAATTTTTAAGGTATAACCAGACATGGAAAATATAGAGAAATCTTTAAAGCCAACAAGAGCTAAGCCTCCAGAGGGTCACTATGTTGAACACGGCGATATTCCTCCTTCTCCCAATGCTCCGTTTGATGAAAAAGGCCATGTTAGAAATTCCTATCTGAAAAGATATGAAAATTATAAAGTAAAGACAGGAGACATGGATATTAAGCAGGCAACTCGTATTTTCACTCATATTATCAGTTGTGATGCATGCAGGGATAGACAAAAGTCTTTAAGTGGAGAATTTACTTCGGACAAACTGCCTTTCGACGATAACTAAAAAATGAAACAGATTAGAAACTTCGTAATTATTGCGCATATAGATCACGGAAAATCGACCCTCGCGGATCGATTTTTAGAACTGACTGGAACCGTAGAAAAAAGAAAAATGCATGAGCAATATTTGGATACGATGGAATTGGAACAGGAGCGAGGCATTACAATCAAGCTTCAGCCAGTGCGGATGAGTTACGAATACAAAGGGGAGGACTATATGCTCAACTTGATTGATACTCCGGGGCATGTCGACTTTACATATGAAGTTTCTCGTTCGTTGGCTGCGGTGGAAGGTGCAATTTTGTTGGTTGATGCGTCAAAAGGCGTTCAGGCTCAGACTTTGGCTAATTTGCATTTAGCCCAACAGCAGAAATTAGTTATCGTTCCAGTTTTGAATAAAATAGATTTACCGAACGCTCGCACTGAACAAGTAAAGACAGAGCTTTCATATTTGTTAGGCATTGAGCCTACGGAAATTTTAGAAATTTCTGCCAAGAGTGGTATGGGCGTTGAAGGTGTTTTGCAAAGAGTCATTGAAAGAGTTCCTGAGCCGATTAAAGCGTCGGAAAATACAACAACCAAAGCTTTAATTTTCGATTCAACCTTCGATGCTTACAAAGGAGTCATTGCTTATGTTCGTGTTTTTAGTGGTGCGTTGAAAAGAAATATGCCCGTTGTGGCTCATGCCACTCGAGTTAAGGCTGAAGCGCTCGAGGTTGGGTACTTTTCTCCAAGATTTGTCGAAACTGATTCTTTAAATGCGGGGGAGATTGGATATATCGCTACTGGTCTCAAAGATCCGGGCCAAATTCGCGTGGGCGACACAATTACGATTCCTGCCATGCTAAATGATTCTGGTTTCCAACCACTCTCGGGGTATAAAGAACCTCGACCTATGGTATTTGCTAGTTTCTTTCCGGAAGAAGGCGAACAATATGATTTTCTTAAAGATGCTTTATCTAAATTAAAGTTAACTGATGCCTCATTAATTTATGAACCTGAATCTTCGGCGGGTCTAGGCAGAGGATTTAGAGTTGGGTTTTTGGGCATGCTTCACGTTGAAATTATTTCTGAACGCTTACATCGTGAATTTAAATTAAATTTAATCATTTCTACCCCATCTGTTGAATATGCAGTTAAATTAAAAAACGGTGAAGACGAACTGATTCGTTCGGCGGCGCGTTTGCCCGACCCATCAGCTATCGAATCCGTCTCCGAGTTATTTGTTGATTTAGAAATTATTACCCCAGTCTCTTATTTGGGGAGTGTGATGGAATTAGTTGCCACTTTCAGAAATGTTTACAAAGCGACCGAATATATTGGTAAAGAAACTGCGATTTTGAAATACGACATGCCTTTATCAGAAATTGTTACCGATTTTTATGACCGACTAAAGAGTGTTTCCTCGGGCTATGCTTCAATGAGTTATGAGCCTAAGGAAATGGTAAAAGGTGATTTAGTCAGACTTGATGTTTTGCTCGCTGGAGATCTAGTCGAACCATTTTCTAGGATTGTGCCTCGTGACAAAGCTTATATTGAAGGCCGAGCCATGGTTACAAAATTAAAAGAAGTTGTCCCACCTCAAATGTTTGAAGTTTCTATTCAAGCGGCGATTGGTGGCAAAGTTATTGCTGCCGAATCAATTCGTGCCAAGAAAAAAGACGTTACTCAGCACATGTATGGTGGCGACATCACTCGTCGCCAAAAACTTTGGAAGAAACAAAAAGAAGGCAAAGCTCGCATGAAAGAAACTGGCCGAGTTAATCTTTCTCAAGATGTGTTCTTGAAGATGCTTAAAAGATAGTCGCTCGTAAAATTAAACCCAAGACTCGACCGATAATAAACCTGTTCCTGCGACAGGTTTTTATCTAGACGCTCGCCCCCTCACCAAGCACCAAGCTTCGGGGGTTCGTCTGTCTGC
>JBBTYS010000038.1:0-1625 GCA_038078535.1 Patescibacteria group bacterium
CCTCCTTAGAAGCGGGGTTAGGTCACCCATAACCTGCAATGGTGAGTACATGGAGTTTATCGCACCAGCTCCAATTGGTATTCCGGTCGCACTCGAAATCTTGGATGCTCCTTTCACAAGAACCTGCCCTGTAAGGATATATGTTGGGCAGACAGAAGAAAGACTCAACCAGTATGTCCGTAGGGAATTGCAAAATTACCAAGGCGGGCTACGAGGCTTCCTTCGTTGTCTTGAATCAAAATTCTGGAAAGGAAGGATTGTGAAGTTGGCAATCAGAAAAACTCGAATTCTGCTACTTGGCCTAGAAGACAAGGCCTAACAGAGCACAGACTGGCGCACGTTTACGTGCGCCTCTTACTTTTAATTCATCATCTTGCGAAGAGCGCAGTATTCACAATCTTTGTCATTGCAAGTTTTATTCCAGAATTTAAGATTGAGAATTTCGTCTGCAGTTTTTTTAATTAGTTCAGTAAGCTCTGCAACTTCTTCATCTGTAATACTGAAAGCTTCTTTTTTATAATCACCTTTATCGTTAGGCTCAATGAAATCAATTTCAGCAGAACTCATCTTGAATTTCTTGCCTCCATCTAAATTATTCAGGAGTAATTTATAAAAAACTAACTGACGTTTAATATCGCCATTTGAGCTTTGAGTCGTGCCTTCAATATCACCACGAGTTTTTGGTTTAGAGGTTTTATAATCCACCACAACGACACTCTCATCATCACCTAGCTCCATCTTGTCGAGCTTGCCAGTAATTCGAACATCCTCAGAAATCACAATCCCTTTGATGTTAAATTCAGTAAGAGTGTTTAAGTTCCAAGAAGAAGCATACTTCGCATACCAACCCTTCAGTGAAGCTCGGCCCTTAATTGAGGACTCAACAACATCGACTTCGGTCATGGGTTCTTTGGCGATATGAGTGATAAATCTTTCAAGTAACCATTCGGCTGAGGGTAGTTTGGTCTTACCTTCTTCAAACAAATCTTTCAGAGCGTTGTGAACCGCCGTACCATACATTTGATGTTTGGTTTTGGCTTTAGGAATACGCAATAGATTTGTATAGAAATAATTCCAAGGACATTTTAGATAGTTATTTAAACCTGTTACTGACAATCCAAAAGATGTAAACATTTTACGAATGAATTCTTTATTTTTAATATCTACTTCTCGCTCAGGATTTTCATTAAAGAAGAAGTCTTTATGCTTAGCTAATTCTTTTTTAATTTTATTTATATCAATATTATTAATTAGTTCTGGTTTAATTTCAGTAATAAATTGGGCCGGTAGTAATTGCTTTCCGTCCAAACTTTCCCCCGCGTAAGTTATGGTAAGACCCTTGCGTGCGCGGGTTAAGGCCACATAAAACAATCTTCTTTCATCGCCATCGTCTGTGTCATGTTCTGGAACCTTTTTATCCAAAGCGAAAATCCTATCAGGCAAGGTAATAAGTTGTGGTCTACGCTTGTTACCCCAATGGCCGTTATAAGCATTAGCAATATAAACGTAATCAAATTCTTGGCCTTTTGCACCATGAGCAGTCATAAGACGCACTCGACCTGGAGTTGCACGATTAGCTTTTTCTAATAATATCTTGTGAGTTTCTAAAGTTGCCAGATAATCCA
>JBBTYS010000039.1:0-6146 GCA_038078535.1 Patescibacteria group bacterium
TAATTTTACTTATCCACAATTGCATGTAAAGTAGACTTTACATGCAATTTATATTCTATATAATTTATTTATTATCAACCCACTAATTAAAAATTATGACTAAAGGTGTCGCAATTATTTTGGGAGTTATTGTTGTCGTTGTTGCGGGTGGAATATATTTATCAACGGGAGGTAAAAACGAGGCTATGAAGAAAGATGATGCGATGACACAAAAGGATGTTGAAAGTGATGCTAAATTAGCAATGGAAAATGAAGCTATGGCGGGAAAAGAGGAGTTGCAGAATAAAGAAGCAATGATGAAGGTTGGTTCATATGAGGTCTATGCTCCAGAAAAAGTGCTTATGGCTTCTGCTACCCATCATGTGGTGCTATTCTTCAGGGCAAGTTGGTGCCCAACATGTCGAGCAGTAGACACAGATATCAAGACCAATTTGACTAAAATTCCTTCAGATCTAGCAATTCTAGATGTTAATTATGATGATTCAACGGTACTTAAGAAAAAATATGGGGTTACTTATCAGCATACTTTTGTTCAGGTTGATAAAGATGGAAATCTAATAAAAAAATGGAGCGGTAGTCCAACTCTCTCCGCACTTGTTGCTGAAGTAAAGTAACATGCTACTTCTATCTATTTCATTTATTGCAGGAGTGCTAACAGTGCTGGCGCCCTGCATTCTTCCACTCCTCCCAGTAATTATTGGGGGAGCACTTTCGGATGGCGGTATCGGAGGCTTCAATAAAAAGAAAGCTCTCACGATTGTTATATCTCTTGGAATATCTGTAATTGCGTTTACGCTTTTATTGAAAGCCAGTACTTTATTTATTGATATTCCTCAATATGTTTGGAGTTTAATATCTGGGGGTATCGTATTGTTTCTCGGCCTTGTTACTCTATTCCCATCATTGTGGGAGGGTGGTTTACTTGCTCGCTTAAGTGCAAAATCGAATATGTTGGTGGGGCAGGGTTACCAGAAGCATAGTCTGTGGGGCGACATAATCACTGGTGCGGCCTTGGGTCCAGTTTTCTCTACGTGTAGTCCGACTTACTTTATTGTTCTAGCGACAGTGTTGCCAGTAAATCCCAGTATCGGAGTTCTTTATTTACTTGCTTACACCGTTGGTCTTTGCGTCTCGTTGCTACTAGTATCCGTACTTGGGCAAAAAATAATGAACAAGTTGGGTGTCGCATCAGATCCAAGGGGTTGGTTCAAGAGAACTCTCGGTGTCATCTTTATCATAGTCGGTCTAACAATTATTGGAGGCTATGATAAGAAAACTCAATTATTTTTGCTTGATTCAGGATTCTTTGACATCACCAAGCTTGAGCAAAAACTTTTAGAAAATAATAAATCTGCAACAACTCCCACTCCAAGCCCAGAAAATAAACCATCAAGTGTGGAAAAAGATTCTACGGCTTATCTTAGTCTAGAACAGAAGCAAGCAAAATTTAGTAAGATGCCAGAGTTAAGTTCTCCCGACGGTTTTATAAACACAAATGGCAAACCTATAACCCTCGCTTCACTTAGAGGCAAGGTTGTGTTGCTTGATATCTGGACTTATAGTTGCATTAACTGTCAGCGAACTCTTCCATACGTCAATGATTGGTACGCAAAATATAAAGACCAAGGTCTCGAAGTAGTCGGCCTTCATACACCAGAATTTTCTTTTGAAAAAGTCTTAACCAACGTTCAAAAAGCAGTTGATGGTTTTGGTATTAAATATCCAGTGGTGTTAGATAATGATTATTCAACTTGGCAGGCTCTGGGAAATCAATATTGGCCAAGGAAATATTTGGTTGATATTGATGGGTATATTGTTTACGACCACATTGGCGAGGGTGGGTATGAGGAAACAGAAAAAGCTATTCAAGAAGCTCTTAGAGAGCGTGCCTCGCGAATGAATACTGGTGACACAATAACAGATGGTACATCTTATCCGAGCGATGTCATGCCAGTTGATTCAAGTAAAGTAAAAAGTCCTGAAGTTTATTTTGGATCAGCTCGAAATCAGTACCTTGCCAATGGGAAAAGCGGTATTGCCGGTGACCAGACACTAGTAATTCCATCAGATTTTTATCCGAATGAGTTATGTCTTGGTGGAACATGGAGCATAACTTCAGAATATGCCGAGAACAAAAATTCTGGTGACATATTTTTTAAGTATCAAGCTAGAAACGTCTATATCACCGCCGGCTCAACTCAAGGAGTTGTTGTCGAGGTCTATAGAGACAATGTTTTAGTTAAGACCCTAACAATCAAAGATGAAAAACTTTATTCTCTTGTTGAGGGCAAGGATTACGGTGTGCATATTCTTCATATCAAAATACCTAAAGGAGGCTTAAAAGCATTTACGTTTACTTTTGGCTAAAAACTATTGGTAGTTAGGAGTATCTCGATAGACGAACTTTTTAAACTTGGACCAAGCCGTTTTGGGTTTTTTGATAACTTGAATGACTTTGCCGTTAACTAAGTAGTTATCCATGTCATCGCGATGGATGAAAATTGGGGAGACGCTGGCGCTCGATTCTGAAAGCAAAATAATGCGTTCGTTTTCGGTATCGCGGAAGTAGCGTTTGATGTTAGCCATGCCATCGATGATAGATAAAACATAGTCGCCGTTTTTAACGACAGTATTGGTGGGATCAACGAGGGCGTAATCACCATCTTCGACGCATTCGCCGTTGATGTTGGCTTTGTTCATCGAGTGACCCGAAGCCTTGATTGCGAAAATACCTTTTTTCTTACTTAAGAGTTTTCCCGAGACACGTAAATAACCTTGAGCTTCTTGATCGGCGTATGCAGTGGCTGGTCCGCAGTTGGCAGTACCAAGGATGGGGATAGCCAATAGGGAATTGCGCTGTAACGCGCCCGGTCGCGTTTTAACCATGACTTTGGCCAAGCGATCCATCTGGAGAAGGCCGTTTTTTTCAAGCTGGAGAAGATGATGTTTAATTTTTTGGGGTGATGTTTCATTGATGAGTTTACCAATTTCTCTGAGGCTCATGTTGGCTAAGTCATGCCCTTCGGTTAGTTTGAGCAACTTTTCTTGTATGGTGTGCATTTCATGTATGAGTTCCTGCTTAAAGTTCTTCGCCTTGGGCGCATCCGAACTTTTGGCGGGGAAGGATTATTTAAAGGTAGGTTCCAAATTCAGTTGGTCCATAATTTGTCTCCAAGTTTTACGCTCTGTTACTAGGTCTGCTTTAACATTGTCTAATTCAGATTTAGACAAAAAGACTGGAAACCAATTCTTGTGTGCCAGCTTGTTACCCTCGCCATCGTAGGCAACTGAACCTTTGCGTTTTGTGCGCCATCGCATTATCCGAAACTGGCGTGCTGTTGCATTTGTAAAGAATACTTCATCTGGTTGTTTTTCCGGATGGGAGTCCATGTGTCAATTATATCTCATTCAGTTGTCCACAGTCAATTTGACACTCTTGACACTAATTTTTTGTATTAAAAAAGAGGAGGGAGGGAGCGCTTGCTTCATCCGTCCTCTATTCAATAATCCCGAAGTTCACACCAGCGAACATGAATTTGATTTCGCGTTCGGCAGATTCTAGGCTGTCCGAGCCGTGGATCACGTTCCGTGGCCCCGTCTCTTCGCGGCTGAACCTCCAGCGAATCGTGTCGGGGTCGGCCTTGCTTGGATCGGTTGAGCCGATGAGCTTACGCCACTTAGCGACGGCGTCTTCGTGTTCAAGCACGAATATTGTAACCGGTCCCGAAGCCATATGGTCAACGAGATCTTCGAACCAGGGCTTATTCCAATGCTCTGCGTAGAACTCGCGGACTGATGCAGGTTGGAGGGTTAGCTTGCGGAGGTTTGTGACCCGAAACCCTTCAGCCAAAGCGATTGCGAGAATATCTTTAGCGTGATGATTGGTAAGCGGCTTCACAATTCCTAGCGTGCGCTGCATTAGAACTCCTCGTTTTGTAAAGACCGATTCCATATTCTAAATCATATTTATCTAAAAGTCAATTTGTGTGTTATTTTTCAAATATTAGATATACTGGCAACAGAATGAAATTTTCTGAGATTCCATATTATCGGTTACATAACCAATTAATCTCACAGCATCCGTTTAAAAAAGTTAAAGACGTGGTGGCTTGGTTAGGTGCCGTGCAAGCTCAGGATTATAACGCTTCGTTATGGGCGATTGGCTTAAGATTGCCGAATTCAACTTCGGCAGATATTGAAAAGGCGATTAAGAATCGAGAAATTATTCGGCTCTGGCCAATGCGAGGGACGATTCACTTTGTGGCCAAAGAAGATGCGCGCTGGATGCATCAGTTACTGACACCGAGACTCAATAATACTTATTCTGAAAGAAGTAATCGCCTAGGAATTACTCCAGAGATAATTAAAAAATCAAAAGAACTTTTTACCAAAGCTTTAAAAGGCGATAAACATCTAACTCGTGAAGCGCTCTATCAGATTTTGGAGGACGCTGGTATCAGTACCAAAAACAGTATTGGCTTACATATTGCTTATCGCATGGCCCACGAAGGCTTAATTGTTTGTGCTCCACGCGAAGGCAAGAAACACACCTTTGCTTTGTTTGATGAGTACGTGCCTGAAGGCAGAAAGTTTAAAAATATAGAAGAAGCTATAACAGAATTGGTGATTAGGTATTTCACAAGTCATGGTCCTGCTCAAATTCAAGATTTGATGTGGTGGTCGGGCTTAACTTCCAAAGATGTGAGAGCGGGGATTGAACTTGCTGGTAAAAAACTTCAGAAATTAGAAATTCAAGGCAAGTATTACTACTCCGCTCCGGTAAAAGAAAAAGTTAGCATGAAGCCATCAGTCCATTTGCTTCCGCCATTTGATGAATACGTCGTGGCTTATCGAGACCGCAATGCTGTTCTTGAAGAAGTTCACAAAGAAAAAATAAATCCTGGTGCCAATGGCATGTTAAGTGCTGTGGTTGTGATCGATGGCCAAGTGGTGGGAAATTGGAAGCGCGCTTTAGGCAAAAAAGAAGTATCAGTTGTTACAAACCCATTTTTAAAATTTACTTTTGAAGAGAATAAAAGCATTGAACAACAACAAGAAATTTATAAAAAGTTTTTATGAAATGGAAGCATCCACCGAAACCGAAAATATATGAGGCGCTGGGAACTGTCGCAGATGGCAGGATTGAGTTAAACGGTGATACTGCCAAAGTTTTTTCGTCGAGTGGAAATAAGTTTTATGAGGTGCAGTATGACCCAGCCGAGAATGCCATTATGGCCAATGACAACTCTTCCTATTGGCAGGGGTATTTGGGCTATCCAGCGATTGCCATGCTTTTTAAACTTGGGGTTTTGGAATATAAACCTGAAATAGCAGGATTATTGAAGGGGATAGCGTGGAAAGATTTAAATCAAAAATTTAAAAACAATTTTGAAAAGACGGTTGCTCATATTGAGGAATCAATGAGTGCTGAAGACCGAGAAGCTCTGCATGCCTATATAGACAAAATTGATAAAGACATAAAGAAGTTGAATCTTTCTTTGCTGGGAAACAAAGTTAAACCACCCGAGGGTTACTAAATTCTAGAGTTGACGAAGCACCATTTTGGTGTTATTTTATTATTTAATTCTGGGTTGTCCCAGACAGTTTTGGGGGAGTTATGACAGGCAGAGATTTGGTACGAAAGATTCAGGAGCCACCGTTTCCGACGTTGGCGCATCAACTGATTGGCGACAAGATGTCGACTCAGGGCTTCTATTCTTTCTTGGAAGCGGCCAAGGTCAAAATTGGTTGCGGAGATTTGGCCAACCAAGAAGTTTTGCTGGAACAACTACCCAAGATTTTCGAGGGGTATCCATTCGCAAAGCTGATGTGCTGGACCGCCTCGATAACCGAAGCACTCCGCAAGCTGGGCCGCTACGATTGGAGTGATGACATCAAGTGGAACGGCGAACTTGGTTCGTGCTCTGGTTGTGAGCGTCTCGCCGAAAACAACACAACTGACCAGCGACGAATTTTCATCTGTGGTCGGTGTCATCGTCGTTTCTGGCGTCATGAGTTCATTCGGTGGAAGCAAGTTCTCACGCCCGCTGAGTTGGACAGGCTTCGAGCACCAATTCTGGCCGGTCTGGCCGAAGAACTTGGCCCCAGAGAACGAAAGGTAGACGACAGCGGTATCTGCCAGATGC
>JBBTYS010000040.1:0-7691 GCA_038078535.1 Patescibacteria group bacterium
ATGTTTTTTGCCAGCTATAGTCATTTCTTTCTTTAATTCTTTTAGGAGAGAAGATTTTTTACCACTTAAAGTGTCTCGGATGGCTTTAACATTGGCCAAGTATTTTTGATGTTGTTCTTTGGACTGCTCTCCCTTGAGGCAACAATAGCCTGTGCATTTTCCGATGTGATAGTTCAAGCAAAAGTTGTGATGTTTTTGTGTGCAGGTGCAATAAGGGAATATGTTTCTTAAAAATTTGAGAGTTGTTTTTAGAGAAGTACCCTCCGTAAATGGTCCGATGTAATTGACTGGTGGCACTATCCTTTTGCCCAGACCCTTGGAACCAGTCCCGTCGGTTCCCGAGGCGATTCTGGAGGCGGCTAAAGCACGCCTCTGAGAAACTTCGCCTTGACCGCTACGCGGGCCCCCTTCCGCTACTGGGCTCAAGGATGTGCCACCAGTTGAGTTAGGTTGGTGTGTTAGGAAAATTCGAGGATATTCATCGTTCGTAAACGCTACGAAAAAATATTGCTTGTCATCGCGAAGCATAATATTAAACTGGGGGCGTTTTTGTTTGATAAGTTGGGATTCAAGAATCAGGGCTTCGATATCTGAGTCAGTTTCAAGGTGAATTAAGTTGGTGGCTGAGACAATCATTTTATTAATTCTTGAGTCGGTGGTTTTTGTGTAAGACAAGAGCCTCTTTTTTAGAGAGCTAGCCTTGCCGATATAGATGTCTTGTTTCTTGTTGTCCTGAAACTTATAGACACCTGATGAATCAGGCATTTTGCCGACAATTTGTTTTAACTCTTGAATCGTCATTTAGGCTCACCCCGCACGAAATTTTCATTTATTTTTTAAAATGGCAAAATTCAGACGGGGTAAATATTATACAATATTTTTGCTTTAATGAACAGTAGTGATTTTGTGTCTTTTTTCTTAGTATAAATACATGTCAGGTAGTAGAATTTCCAGATGGTTTCTTGTCGACTAATCACAAATCGTTATTGTATTAAGTATCCCTATATTTTATGAATAATATTAATTTTCCATTGAAACCAAACAGGAGACAACTGGAAATTTCACTACCTGAATGATTGCTAATGCAATATTGGCCACGCTTGCTTACTATGATGGCTTTGATTATCCCCTCAGCTCATTTGAGCTTTATCGATATTGTATTAACCCCAAAAGGCTTGATGCCAACACTAAGGTGTTAAATCAGATATCTTTGGAAGATATTATTAAATCTTTAGACGTATTAGTTAAAAAAGGTTTAATAGTAGAAGAAGGTGGTTTCTATTGTTTGAAGGAAAGAGAGGGCTTGTCTACTAGTCGTATTGAAAGAGAAAAGATTTCTGCGCAGAAATGGAGGAAGTGTTTGAGACTTGGATACTGGCTTCAAATAACGCCGTGGGTTAGAGGCATGTTTATTAGTGGCTCTTTGGCAATGGGCACGGTCAGTAACAATAGTGATTTTGATATTTTAGTTTTGGTTGAGCCTAGGCGCCTATATATAACTCGATTATTTTTGTTGGGCTCAGCGTCTTTGATTGGTGCGAGAAGAACTAAATTCGAAGCAATTGCTCCAGACAAATTTTGCTTTAATCACTATCTAACCACTGACAGTCTTCAAATTACGCACGAGAGTTTATACAACGCTGAGACTTATTCACATTTGTTTCCCATTGATGTCAGCCAAGAAATGATAGGCAAGTTCTTTGCAGAAAATATTTGGATAAATAAATTTGTATATAATTTTAAACCAATCCGAGAAACAATTCGAAGAACAATTAAACCTAATCATTTTTTTAAGGGTGTTGCCAAATTTATAGAAACAATCTTTAACAATAGACTAGGGGACGTTTTAGAAAGGCAGGCCAAAGAATATCAGCACAAAAGAATTATGCAGAACCCCTTAACCAATGCTTCAGGGGGCAGGATTATCTACACAGACAAAGAATTAGAATTTCACCCTCAATCTTTTGAGAAAGTTATCTTAGGTAAATATAACGATAAAATAAGACAACTTGGAATATCTATGAATACAGAGCCAGATTCGGGACTTCGCTCATAAGAGTATTTGCTTGCCCGCTCGGCTACTCCTGCTGTAGCCTCCGCTAGTCCTCACAACGGTGCCGGTTTTTATTCAAAAAACTAAGAATAAAAACCGACCACATAAAAAGAACCCAGCTGGGTTCTTTTTATTAGCGCGCCTGTTGCGGGTCAATCAAATACTCTTACTTCGCTAGTTTTTGGGCTTAAAATACAAACTTGACCCATCACCTTTTAAGCATCTGCACTTCGTGCAAAGCCCCCACCCAATACTTAAAAGGTGATGGGTTGACTTTTTGACCAAAAAGGAGTATAATTAAGGTATAGTTAAGTGGCACCTTATCAATCTATTTACAGGACAGTCATAGCTATAAGTTTCTGATGAAAAATCGGTGGCTTATAGCTATGACTGTCATGCGATGGTCCGCTGGCCAACCTGGGAGGTTGTTATGAAAATCACTGATGTCTCCAAGCTTCGGGGACCGCTCGGCGAATTGAACGATCAGTTGTTGGGAGAAAACGGCGAAGAACGTTTGGTCGAACTCAACTTGTGGCTGAAGGGCGTCGTCACAAAGCTCCTCATCTACGTCTCTGAATTCCCTCTCGGTTCGGTCGACAAGTTCGAAGCCTCCAAGAAGTTCACCAAGGACAATACCAAGGTGAAGTTCTACGACTTCGGCTCGAACTTCCAGACCAACTTCGGTAATAAGATCGAGACGAACGTCGGCGCCGAGACCATCGTATTCCACCACCTCGAGCAGTCGGCGCATGACCTCGAGCAGTCGGCGCATGACCTCGAGATCATGACCGCACTCGGGTCTGACAAGCGTGTCATCAGCTTGACCCACTTCTATGGGGCGCTCGAAGTCCAAGGTCAGGGTCAGGCGGGTCCGTTGCGTGTTGATGGCTATGCGAATATCGCATACATCGAAGACGTGAACGGTATCGTCGGGGCCGTCCGCGCGTGCTGGCACGCCGGCTTCGGGTGGCGCGTCGATGCCGGCGCGGTCGACCGTCCGATTGGGTGGCGCGGTGGCCGTCAAGTGCTGTCTTGCAAGTCTGCCTAGGTGCTTGGTTCGGGGCTGGTTGGAAGAAATTCCAGCCAGCCCTATTTAAATTTTTAAAACAAGAACATTACAACTTAGCCATTGACAAACTCGTTAATCCTGATTAAATAAGCCATTGATGCAGGAGGCCAGGGATTTAGGTATTTAGGAAACTAGCTCCTAAATACCTAATAGCGAAGCGTCCTGATTTCCTGATTTATTATGATTAAACCAATTCTAGACTATGTAGTTATTGAGACTGTTCGAGAGGAGAAGAAAAAAGGCAGTATTATTTTGCCTGATACTATTGAGAAAGAAAAATCTGGAAAAGGTAAGGTTGTGGCAGTGGGTAAAGGCAAAAAAGACTCTTCTGGTAAACTAATCCCAATGGAAGTTGAAAAGGGTGACGTTGTGATATTTAAAAAATATTCTTTTCACGAAGTTAAGATTGGTGACAAAGAGTATCTTGTGGGTTCACAAGATGGTGTTTATGGAATTGTAAAATAATTTATGGCAAAACAAATTCAATACAAACAAGAGGCAAGAGAGGCTTTGAAAAGGGGCGTCGATAAGATTGCCAATGCTGTTAAAGTTACCCTTGGTCCGAAGGGGCGCAATGTAATTATAGATAGGGGCTTTGGTTCGCCAATAATTACCAAAGATGGCGTGACTGTAGCTAAGGAAATAGAACTTAAAGATAAGTTTGAAAATATCGGCGCCAATTTAATTAAAGAGGTGGCTTCAAAAACAAACGATGTGGCCGGTGATGGCACAACCACAGCCACGGTTTTAGCCCAAGCTATTGTGGCGGAAGGTTTTTCAGCTGTGAATGCTGGGGCAAACCCGCTAGCTCTCAAGAAGGGTATGGATAAGGCTGTTGAGTGGGTGGTTAAGTTTTTAGAAAAGAAAGCCCAAAAAGTTACTAAAGTAAATTTGAAAGAAGTCGCTTCAATTTCAGCGAATGATTCTGAAATTGGCGAAATGATTGCCGAAGTATTTAACAAGGTTGGCAAAGACGGCGTAGTCACAGTTGAAGAGTCGCAATCGACAGAGATGGCTACTGAATTCGTTGAAGGCATGCAGATTGAGCGAGGCTACTTGTCGGCCTATATGGCAACTAACGCAGATAGGATGGAAGCTATCCAAGATGATGCACGTATTCTTATAACTGACAGGAAAATATCTTCAGTTCAGGATATTGTCCCACTTCTTGAAAAGATTTCTCAGTCTGGAAAGCGTCAGCTGGTTATTATTGCCGAAGATGTTGATGGGGAAGCACTGGCAACTCTCGTTTTGAACAAATTAAAAGGTGTATTTTCAACTCTTGCCATTAAAGCTCCAGGTTTCGGAGATAGCAAAAAAGAATCTTTAGAAGATATTGCTGTTTTGACTGGGGGCCAAGTTATTACTGAAGAAAAAGGCATGAAGCTTGATGCTGTTGATTTAGATATGCTTGGGCGGGCTACTCGTGTAATTTCCGGCAAAGAAAAAACCACAATCGTTGGTGGCAAGGGCAGTAAGTCAGATATTGAAAAGCGTCTCAATCAACTTAAAAAACAATTGACCCTAGCGACTTCGGGATTTGATAAAGAAAAACTTCAGGAAAGGATTGCAAAACTTTCTGGTGGCGTGGCGGTTATTAAAGTTGGTGCTCTGACGGAGACCGAATTAAAAGAAAAGAAATTTAGAATTGAAGACGCTGTTAATGCTACTCGTGCTGCACTTGAAGAAGGCATCGTCGCTGGTGGTGGTGTGGCACTGTTTGAAGCCTCAAAAGAATTAAACGTTAAATCTGTTGGCAAAGTTGCTGAGGTGGGTGATGAAGCCAAGGGGGTGGCGCTTATAAAAATAATCCTCGAAAGACCACTTCGTGCCATTGCTGAAAATGCTGGTAAAGATTCAAACGAAGTTGCTCAAAATGTATATAAGGGTGAATCTGGTTTTGGCTTCAATGCTTCAACTAGTGAATACGTAGACATGATTAAGGCTGGCGTGATTGATCCACTCAAAGTAGTAAAGACTTCTCTAATTAATGCCTCTTCTGTGGCCTCAATGATACTTACAACCGAAGCAGTCATAACAGAACTGCCCGAAGAGAAAAAAGAACAAACACCTTCGCTGGGTGGAAACGATTATTAAAACAAAAGACCCTCAATACTTGAGGGTCTTTTGTTTGACAACGGCTATTTAATGACGTACAAATGGGGCAAGGAGAACTTTCACAATGGACTCTGAAACTTCTGAGGGTGCTAAGCCTGTAAATCCGGCCGCCCCAGCGGTTACGGAGATGGGGGTGCTTCCCCACAAAAGATTTGTTCCTAAGACACAGGATCCCAAAGCCACCAAGATGGAGTTGGAAACTATCATTGCTAATCATCCCAACTTGAGTGATGAAGCAAGGCGTGATGCTAGGATCCATCTCGACAAGCTTTTTCTTGGGATTGATTGGGATCAAATGAGGATCAATAATCTTTCCAAAAGTGTAAATGACTTGAAACGACAGCTTGATGAGCGAGATCAAAGTGTCAGGTTGCTTGCACAGCGCTTTTCTGAAAAAGCTAGAGAAGCAAAAGAGGCGACAGTTGACCCTGAAACTGGTCTTTGCTTGTTGCCTCAGTTTGATCAGATGGTTTTAAAATTTCTTCACAACGAACAGCGTCACATTGCGTGCGCTATGGGTTGTATCGACCTATCTCATTTCAAAGAATTTAACGACACCTATGGGCATCTTTCGGGCAATGTTGTGCTTCGGGAAGTGGCGTTGATACTGAACTCGATCTATGAGACCCATACTCCGATTGCAGGAAACCTTCAAGAGAAAAGGGTTTCAGCCAAAAGGGGTACTTACGACGTCGCCTTTCGGCTTGGTGATGAATTCTATTTCTTTATCGCATCGGTAGCCTCAAAAGAAGATTGTCTCATGTTAGGGCATCGCATCACCAAACGCATCGCCGAGATAACCATAGACGGGATTGGTCCGGCTAACGTTAAGGGTGATCTTGGTATCGTTTACTTCTCGTTTAGTCCTCAAGAGATACCGGGACTTGCTGAGGAAACACTTAGTCAGATGAAAGAATGGTCAGACTGGCTGATGTACGAAGTCAAAGAAGATACTCACAAGCAAAGAGACTTGGGTGCTCCTACGACGCCCGAGGACCATTGCCTTATGGAGGTTTTCTCGTTCGCGCAGCTTATGGAAAAGCCGCCTTTTAGGGAAAAGAAGATCCGTTAAAGGGCTCCTAGTTCGAGCCCTCTTTAAATTATTGAATTATTCATATATATTTAACCTAAAGGCGACAATATAGTCGTACCCCGACTGGCTAGTTGGGGCTAACAAAATACCATATGGCAACTTACATAATTTTGGGAGTAGTTATAATCATTGTTTTGTGGCTAATTGGTGCATTTAATGGACTTGTTCGAAATCGAAACCGAGTCAAAGAAGCATGGTCCGATATTAATGTTCAACTTCGCCGCCGCCATGATTTGATTCCAAACTTGGTTGAAACTGTAAAAGGCTACGCTAATCACGAGGAGGCAGTTTTAGAGTCAGTTATTAAAGCTCGCACCGAAGCGGTCACAGCTGGTAATCTGGAACAGAAAGGTGCGGCCGAAAATGTACTCACCGGCGCGCTCGGTAAATTATTTGCTCTCTCTGAGGCTTACCCAACCCTTAAGGCTAATGAAAACTTTGCTAAACTTCAGGACGAATTAACTGACACTGAAGATAAGATTCAAGCTTCTCGACGTTTCTACAATACCAACGTCATGTCTTACAACACCAAGCTTGAGCAATTCCCGACAAACCTAATTGGCTCATCTCTTGGTTTCTCTCGCGAAGAATATTTCCAACTCGAATCTGCCGAAGAAGCCAAGCTTCCACAAGTAAAGTTCTAACCTTATTAAAATGGATCGACCAAAATTATTTGAAAACGGCGTAATCCCAGAAAGTATTAAAGAGCAGAATGATGGTGTTCACCGCCATCGAAAAGAAAAAATAACAGAAGATAGGGAAACGTTTCAGGAGCAATTAGAAAGTTATAGAAAAAACAAAGACACTCTTGAAGACGACCACCAGGCATGGCTAAGGAATAGGCTACTGGAGTTGGGTGTGCAGATTGCAAAAAGAGAAGAGATAGTAAGAAGGTATGAAGAAGACCCAAATTGGAATTACACTTTAGGGGAAAATGACGAAATGGAATTCAAGGTAAAAGTTATGGAAGAAATAGGCTACCCCGAAGAACAAATGGTTTCCATCAGGCGCCACCTAGAGGATTTGAGAAAAAAATAGAACAATTTCTCAAATGGTAAATCTTTATACTCAACAATCATCTAATATTCGAAAGACATGGTTTTTGATGTCTGTGTTTTTTGTTTTGATTATATTTTTGGGTTGGCTGTTCAGTACCATTCAAGGCACTCCCGAAATTTTATATATTGCGGTGGCCCTAAGTTTTGGCATGAATATTATTGCTTATTGGAAATCAGACTCAATCGCCTTGGCGATGTCGCATGCTCAGCCAATTAAACGAGAGGGTAACGAATATGTATACAGAATGGTAGAAAATTTATGCATTACAGCGGGCTTGCCGATGCCAAGAATGTACATAA
>JBBTYS010000041.1:0-3827 GCA_038078535.1 Patescibacteria group bacterium
AAAGCTTCGCCAACTGAAGTTTCTTGATTTTCTGATGTCTTTAATGTGTCAAATATTCTTTCTGCCATTTTTATTTTGTCATTTCTACTTGATATTTATACACTACCTCCGAGAGTTTTGCAAGGCTATTGATATCTATCCACTCATCAGCTTTATGATGGCTTCCAGTGATTGCTGAAGTAACTAATACTTGAGATCCGAATAATGCAAAATGTCTACCATCAGTGGCTCCGTGCATGTGTTTAAAACCAACTTTTTTATCGATGACGTCCTCAATTATCACTTTCCACTTTTTGACAAATTCTGCATTTGGGTCAGTATAGCAACCCTCACCGTTACCGTGACCGCCTAAAATGCTAACGCCATGTCTTTTGGAGATTTCTTCTAGATCTTCGTAACCCCTGTCAAATGATGGCATTTGGCCATCTATTTCGACTTCAACTGGCCACCGCCAGCCAAACCATGCCTCGGCAACCTCAGGGATCTGGTTAGCAGAATTAATAACGCGTCCTTCATGTTCACCGTTTCCAGTTGTAATAACTGTCATTTCGAAAGTAGATTTCCAATCGTCATCTTTTGTTGCTAGCGAATACTTTTGCCGCATTTCTTGATAAACAGCTAAAATCTTGTTTACCGGATTATCTAGTTCAAAAGCCTTAGAAACGTGTCCACCCTTAGTAGTGCTTAAAGCCTGAACGTGAAAATGATGTGGGGCCTTTTGAGAGTCGACAATATCGAAATCAAATTCACCGTCGGGAATAAAAACTACAGATGGTCTTAAGCCTTCGAATTCTACTATGTATCTAGCCCCATTTTCTCCACCAACTTCTTCATCAGAAGTTAAAAGCAAGCCAACTCCGTTTGGATTTCCTTGTTCTATAACCCAGCGTCGGTAGGCTACAAGTTCAGCTGCAACATGACCTTTCATATCTCCGGTTCCCCGCCCGTATAACCTGCCATCTTTCTCTTTGATTTTGAACATACTTCTTTCAGCTTCGACCACATCAATGTGCCCACTAAGTAATACTTTAGGATTTAGCATGGTTTCGTTACTACCCCAAAGTCGTGATACAAATTTTTGACCAGTTTTTTGGCTTACTCTTTCAAATGTTCGACTTTTTAATCCAGGAGCTCCGTCGAGATATTTATCGGCCAGGTTAAGGACTTCAAGGGATTCACCATATCTGCCCACAACAGATGGTATTTCAACCATTTGCCTTGTTAGATCAACTATTTTAGTCGATTCGATTGTCATTGTGCTTTTTTAGCTCGGTTCTTATTCTGTCTTCAACCTGGGTAAGTAGCGCTTTGATATCTGACTCAGTGGTGAACGGATGAACTGCGATAAATCTCAAGGCGTCCTTGCCATTATCAATATCTTCATTGCGGGATATATACGAAGCCTTAGGTTTTTGTTCGTTTGCTTGATCTTCTACGAGTTTTAAAACCTCTCTAGTCTTTCCAGGTGATAACTCAAGTTTTTCATTCAGGCCAACTAATATTGTGTTTAGCTCAGGTTCAAAAACAGGTCTTAAGATATCTGACTTGCTGATCTCCTCGTAGGCAAATTGTGTAAGTGCAAGTGTGTGGTTCAAAAGCGCCGCTATTCCTTTATCGCCGAGAAGTTCTTTGGTAGCCCAGGTTGAGATCGCACCTGCAGAACTCATCGATCCTTCAACTCGCGGCGTGACGGCCCTTAAGTACCTAGTTGTGTGATCTTTGGCAATATAAGCATGGTCATTATTGTCTTTAAGTAAAAGGCAACCTGCTGGATATGACGTATAAAGCATTTTGTGTGGATCAACGGTGATTGAGTCAGCACGCTCAATACCACTAAACTTTTCTGCTCGATCAGTTAATATAAATGGACCACCGTAGGCGGCATCAACATGGAAAAATGCATCATGCTCAAATGCGATGTCAGCTAATTTACCAAGATTTTCAATCATTCCCGTTTCTGTTTCGCCGGCTATTCCAACAATGGCCGCAATTTCCCCACCAGCTCTTTCAATTCTTTCCACCCTCTGCTTCAAAGCCCCGGTATCAATTTTGAAGCCTATACTTGGCACAGTTACCAACCTGAGGCCGAGAATACTACAGGCCTTGTCAATCGAGTAGTGTCTCCAATTAGAAACAAAAATGTAGAGCGGTTTCTCATTCTTTCTGAGGTTTGTTTTCATTTCAGCAAGTTTTTTGTTTCGTGCGATCCAGAGAGCCTCAATATTTGCTGTTGTGCCCCCCGTGGTTATATTTCCTCCGCTTAGTTCGGGGTCTAAGCCAAACATTTCTGATAACCAAACAATCGATTCCTTTTCCATTTCGGCTTCAGGTTTCGAAACGCCGGAAAAAACTCGATTCGTATTCATATAGGCGGCAACTAAATTTCCGAGTATTCCGATTTTACTTCCCTGAGGGTGAATTTGACCCATAAATCTGTGGTCAAATCTTCGTGTTGTAGATTCCCTTTTTAACATTTCTGCCATAACTTTTTCCAAATCAGATTTAGAATTACTGGGGCAAGAAAGCCAGTCTTTAATATCGGGTGACATAGCTTCTATGTTTCCGCCCGCAACATAGATTTGTGCCATTGCTTTTATAGAGTTAGCTCCTAGTCTAGCCAAATCTTCTGCGCTTTGGGGATCATCTGGGTTAACGAAGTATTCTCTCATTTCTTCCAGGCTTGGGCCTTTAGTTGCGTGTATGATTTCCATATTATTTTTACATAAAAAAACGCACTTTTAAGCGCGTTCCCTTCCCCTCCCGATAATATAATAATATGTACTATATTGATACATTTAGGTAATTAAATATTTTATAGGTAATAATTTACTTTGTCAACCCTACTTGGCCTCACGGGACTAAATATATAAACCCAGTTGGGAAACTAATACTACTTAGTAGGGTGATACTATTTTTGGCATGTGAATACACCAGAAATAGTTTCTTCTCTGAGATAGCCACTCATTTTTATTTCACTTTTCAGATAATTTTTGGCAAAGGCAAGAATATCTTTCCATTCATCTTCAGAAAACTGTTTGTCCCAGAAATATCTCATACTGTCAAAAAATGCCAGATGTGGATATATTTCAGGAACTTCTATCAAAGCTAGGTAAAGTTTGAGGTGAACTTTAGGAAAATATTTTTTTAATAGCTCTCCTCCATTTTCTGTATTAAATTTAGTTGGAGGATGTGGGTAGTTTGTGAGACCAAATTGCTGTGCAACTGTTTCCCTCAGTTTTCTTGATAAATTCCTGTCGTTTATTGAATGACCGGTTATAACAAGCCTTCCATTATTTTTTAAAACACGTCCGAATTCTGCCAAAGCACTATTTTTGTCAGGTACATGATAAATCATATTAATGGCTGCTACTGCATCGAAAGATTGTTCTTTGAAGGGTAGTTTCTGAGAATCTGAGACAATAAAATTGCTAGATTTTTTTGATGCTTCACGTATCATGCCTAATGATAAGTCTGAACCAATTGCATAAACTGTGGAGTTCTCAGTTAAGGTATTTACTAACTCCCCCTTACCACAACCCACTTCAAGAAGCGACTCGTCACTTTCTAAACTTAAAGCCCTAAGTACTTCATCATTGAGATTAAATTTAGGAGATTTATATTCTCCAATGCTTCTGCGCACATCTAATTGTTTTGGAGTTTGGTAGGCCTTTTCTAATTGTGCTCTGTCAATGGTTTCGTGCGACTCAACCATAATAACTAGATTTCCTTTTCTTGATAGAAATCTAACACCTTTATCTGAAATATTCAACCACCGTTTAGTGTAAAGACATATGCGACACTTTCAGTTACACTTCTGACGTGATTGG
>JBBTYS010000042.1:0-6282 GCA_038078535.1 Patescibacteria group bacterium
AGGTGATGATGCTCAATCGATTTATGCGTTTCGTGAAGCCGACATCAGGAACATTTTAAATTTTCAAAAAGATTATCCGAAAGCCCAAGTGATTATGCTTGAACAAAATTATCGCTCAACTCAGACGATTCTCGCGGCCGCTCAAAATATTATTTCCAATAACAAAAACCAATTCCCAAAAACTTTATGGACCGAGAACACAGCAGGGGATAAGATTCTTGTCAAAGAAACGTTAAACGAAAGAACTGAAGCCAAGTTTATCGTTCAACAAATTGGTAAATATATGCGTGCAGGTCACGGCCTAAGTGCTTTCACAATCCTATATCGCACCCACGCTCAATCTCGTGCCGTTGAAGAA
The DNA here is from genome assembly GCA_038078535.1 of Patescibacteria group bacterium. Taxonomy (GTDB): domain Bacteria; phylum Patescibacteriota; class Minisyncoccia; order 2-02-FULL-40-12; family GWA2-44-9; genus 2-01-FULL-41-21. The sequence goes on from JBBTYS010000042.1 coordinate 359, forward strand.
GCTTTAATTAGTAATGGTCTACCATACCAAATTGTCGGCGGTATTAAATTCTATGAACGCAAAGAAATCAAAGACATTATGGCCTATTTAAAACTAATCCATAATCCAATTGATATTTTAAGTCTCGAAAGAATTTACAATGTACCCTCGAGAGGCATCGGTGACACAACTTATCAAAAAATATTATCTCTTGGTGAAAAGGACTTAATTGAAAGTTTGGCGAAGTTAACCGAGAAGGAAGGTGACACCAAAAAGGGCATCGCCTTGAAAAGGTTTCATACACTCCTTACTGACCTTAGAGAATTTTCTAAACACAACACGCTTACGAATACTTTAAAACGAATAGTTGAAGACGTTGGCTACGAAGCTTATCTTAGAAATTTGAGTGTGGCCAAAGGCACCAAGCTTGAAAATGTGGAGGAGAGAATGGAAAACATTAACGAATTATTTACTGTGGCTCGAGGTTATGATGGCCTAGATCCATATGACGGACGAAATCGATTCCTCGAAGAGATCGCCTTGCTTCAAAATGCCGATGACATCAAAGATAATGCTGTTAGAGTGACCCTGATGACCATGCATTCTTCAAAAGGTCTTGAATTCCCAATAGTATTTATTATTGGCATGGAAGAAGGTCTCTTCCCGCATGCTCGCACTCTGTATGCACCCCACGAGATGGAAGAAGAGCGCAGACTTTGCTATGTTGGCATTACCAGAGCCAAAGAAAGACTTATCCTAACTCATACCAAATATCGTAATATCTTTGGCACAACTGAAGTTAACCTACCCTCAAGGTTTATTAGCGAAATGCCACAAGAATTAATCGACCACCAATTTGTTGACCCCTATGGTGATGAGGGAGACACAATTACTTACTAATGTGAGGAATATTAAAACATGGAGAATATAGACGCCAAAAAATCCCTCGGCCAAAACTTTCTCATCAACGAGGGAATCATTGAGAAGATTATTATTTCGGCCGACCTCACAGCAGAAGACACTGTTCTTGAAGTCGGACCAGGCACAGGTAACTTGACCCGAGCCCTCGTGGCCACCGGAGCCCGAGTAATTGCAGTTGAAAAAGATCATCGTGCAATAGAAGACTTGCAGGCTGAGTTTAGCGCACCACAAATCGAAATTATTGAAAAAGATATTTTAGAATTTAAACCTGAAGACTATGGTCTCACTGAAGGTAACTACAAAATCGTAGCAAACTTACCGTACTATATTACTTCGCATTTTATCAGAAATGTTTTTGAAGAATGGCCCCAACCAACATCAATTGTAATTATGGTTCAAAAAGAAGTGGCGAAAAGAATCATGTCCAAACCACCAGAAATGAATCTGCTAGCTTTGTCAGTGAAGTATTATGCCGAACCAGAAATTGTAACTTATGTTAGTCGCGGTAGTTTCAGACCAATGCCAACCGTTGACTCGGCCGTCATCAAACTTACACCTCGAACTGAATATGCTTTGCCAGTTGAAAAAGAAGCTTTATTTTTTGCGATTTTAAAATCTGCATTTGCAGAAAAAAGAAAACAACTTATAAATACTTTGCCGACAATCATTGGTATGAACAAGCAAGGGACGACTGAACTCTTAAAACAAATCGGCCTCAGTCCTCAAACCCGACCCGAGACCGTGAGCATGGAGTACTGGCTCATTCTGGTAAACAGTTTATAATTAACGCATGAAACGTCTCTTAAAATTTATTGTTGTGTTAGTTCTGGCCTTTTCAATGTTCCCAATAATAACAAATGCTGCATCATTTGGGTTGCCTTTTGGTGGCAAAATACTTAACACATCCTACTGTACCTGTAGCTTCAACACCCTTTTAACTATTGGAGGGCCCATAGGGGGAACTTACATGTACCAGCCAGGCACCTCAACTCTGTATAGAAACTACCATGTTTGGTCTTCGGGTCCTTGGACCGTTGGAATAACTAGTGGTTACTCAACTTGTATGGTTTATTCTGGGAATAGTTGCGTTTCTAGAGGTGGTGGACCACTTATTAGAAAAATAGGCACTTCCGCTTTCTAGGTATCAACATCTCTCGTCTTCTGCTGAACTCGCCCGTGCTATAATTTACTCAGGTAAAAGCTTGATTTTTGCGCTCAACAAAGCGTAAAAAATTGCCATGCCAAGAAAAATTCAGATTGTATTCATTATTGTGGCCATAGTTGGCGTATTTTCGGTTTATAAACTGGCTAAGTTTATTCATATTTCTGCAAACAGGACCCCAAATCTCATGGGTAATATAACTTTGCCTCAAGAAGATAGTGATTCTGACCATGACGGACTCGATAATCAACAAGAAGTTATTTGGGGAAGTGACTTATTTAATGCTGATACTGACGGTGATGGCTTTAAAGACGGTGAAGAAGTTAACTCTGGTCACAACCCACTAATTCCAGGCCCCAATGACTTAATTAATGAAGATAATTTAACCCTTCAATTCTCTGAACTTACTGTGGCGGGTCTAGCTGAAGGTTCTCTACAACCAGATAGTCCGGCTTACGCAGAATCTTTAGCAGATATTACTAACTCAATCGTGGACTCTGCAAAATATATATTCAATAAAGAATTTAATGATCAGGGTCTCACAATTATTACTAGTAACAAAGTCTCTAACACAGCTTACTTAAAATCTTTTATTCCTCTATTAAGATCCTTCGGCAATCTCATGTCTGAACAGTTCGAGAATATTGAAAACAACATGAACGTGATTGGAGAAAAAGGATTTGAAGAAAAAAACACAAAAACTTTCTTTTCAAATCAAGCATCACAATATCAATCGATTTTAAATACCGGCGTGAACATTAAAGTACCTAGCAACCTGAAAAGTGCTCACTCTGAATTCTTGACACTTTCTCTCCAGATGCATGAAATCTCTGACGCCATAGCACAGGGGGACGTTGATCCCATCAAGGCTTCTTTTGCCCTAGATGCCCTGGGGCCAATGTATGAAAAATATCTTGATGTAATGCAAACATATAACACCACTTTAGAAACTCTGGATTTTGATAAAGATATTATCACAACTCAATGACTTACCGTCCCATAATCTCATTACTATTATCGGCACTTATCATCGGAAATATAACTTTTCTGGCTTTGTCTCCAGCACCAGCAAGTGCCGCTTCTATAAAATCAAATGCTGCTGCATTTGCTGGTTGTTACACAGGGGCTTCATTGGCGCCTTATTTGTCTATAAAAATCAATGAAGGACTAGCAAAACTTAACTCAAAGGCGGAGGAGTTCTTAAATGGAGCACTTGGTAAAATTTTTGGCGGAATTTTTGGAAACAACAATAATCCTTTGGGTGGAGTAGCTGGAGGGTTAACGGTGCCCGTTTCTGATTCTAACGCTCAAAAGGCGATAGCATACAACACTGCGGTGTTCAACACGGTGGAGTATAGAAATGTAATCATTGCTAGGTGCTTAGCTCGTCAAATAATGATCGCGATGAACAAAAATGCTTTACAAGTAGTCCGCACGGCAGGGCGTGATGGAGGTCCAACATATATTAAAAACTGGACCAACTTCCAGACCAATGCTCAGTACCGTGGTGAAAATATATTTAGAGCAGAGCTTAGCACGGCCCATCTCTGTGATTACTTGGCCAGTGACGTTAAAAAATCGTTTGGTGTTGATCCAAAAACCAAAACACCAATAACAGGCCAGAACACAAGAACAGATTCGCTCCAACCATTTAACTTAACGACAAAATGCACCCTGCCCGCGGGATTTAGTATGGAAAAATATCAAAATGATTTTGCTGGCAATGGCGGTTGGAATACTTTTTTGAGATTACTGGAACCACAAAATAATATTTCTGGCCTAATCGCTCTGTCACAAGATGAAATTCAAAAACAAAGAAGTCTTGCAGTAAGCTCAGATGTTAATCAGGTTATTGCAAATGGGGGGTATCTTGGTATCAGTGGCAATGGTAAAGCTAATAGTTGTCTGGTAAAGGCTAAGACAGGAGAGTGTATAGTATATGGAGATATTAAAACCCCTGGTAGTTATTTAGCCGCTAATGTTCAAGCTAGTGTAATGTCCGAGTTTCAATGGCTCACAAGCGCTCAAGGCTTAAATACAATTATTTCTACTGCCACAGAAGTACTTTTAAACAGGCTTCTGGATTTTGGCAACACCGATGAGGGTAGCTATCGACAAACCAATGACGGAGACAAGGAACCTTCAAAATCAACCTTGCCGACAGACCCCACAGATCCAGATAATCCAGGGGGGGTCTGTTCAAATACAGGAAACGGAATTGCTGACTATAGTAGCGTGCTTGGAGCCGCTATTCTCACAACACTAAGAACCAATCCTATCGCAGATTCATTTAATACTCCTGATAAGGGCTTCCTGTTTCTAACCCTTGTTTCCGCACATCTTTCAAATGCGGGTTTCTTATCCACAACAAATGTAAAAAATGGAAACAATAATCCGAACCAAGGAGATCTTATCGCAATCTGGAAATCAGGCGATGCTACCATAGAAAGATATGACGTCATTAAAGATCTAGGAACAGGAACCCTGCGCCTTAAAGACGCTATAATTTCTGAATACACAGGTGATGTAGCCTTGAGCTGTCTCGTTGGCGACCAATCCGGACCCACTCCCACTCCAAGCGGAGTAGGTGGAGGAGAGACACCTGACCCTACGCCATTTTTCTAATTTATAAAACAAATATTTAAATCTACCAACGACAGCTATGCAGTGGCTTCAAGAACAATTTATTACAGTGCTTTTCCAAAGACTATTTAGTCTTATTAGCGGCTTAACTGCTGTTCTTATTAACGTACTAAATTTCTCTATCAATGTAAGGGCGGGCGGAACCATTCCGATAGTATCCGAGACGTGGCACATTCTTCGTGATTTTTCGAACATGTTCTTTGTAATTATTCTCGTTTATATGGCTTTCGCCACCATATTCAATTGGACAAATTTCACTTTCCAAAAATTAATCGTCAGGTTAATTATGGTTGCTGTTTTAATAAACTTCAGTTTGGCGATTGGGAATTTGGTCATTGATGCCTGCCAAGTCTTAACCAATGTATTTCTGGCAAGTATCGGCAACATCGGTGACAGGTTGGGTGAATTCCTAAATCCATCATTACTTCTAACAAACAAGGTTGGAGTCGTTGATGCGCCAGTTGCGGGAATGGTTTCAGGAGCTTTTGCTTTAATTTTGTCTTCAATATTTATGTTTAGTGTCTTGGTCGCCGCGGCTTTTTCTCTTATCCGTGTACCTTTGATATGGGCCTTATTAATAGTCTCGCCCCTAGCTTGGATGAGTCACATCTTGCCAGGTTCTGATGGTTGGTGGAAAAAATGGTGGAGTAATTTTATTGGCTGGAATCTATTTCTGCCTGTCTATTTGTTTTTCATGTATCTTGGCCTACTTTTCTTGAGCAAGAGAAATGAAATCATGTCAGCGGTTATTCAGACTAATTCAAGTGGCGCAGATCCCGCCAATGCTTCTGTTTTATTTGGCCTCACCAACACCCTCACCTTTAATTTGATATTCTTCTATATTTTTACCGCCTTCATCATGATAGGGGGCACCGCCTTTGCTGTAAGCACCACCAAAATGATGTCCGGTTCTGGTATGTTTGAAAAGGGTGTGGGTTGGGCCAAGGGCTGGGTCAGACGAGCACCTCTCCCTTATGTTGGCAACTTGGAGGCGGCTGAAGCTGGTGCTAAATCACGCTTTGGACAATTTCAAAAAGAGGGTTTCCAAAATTCTGTTCTCAATAAAGTTTATGGAGGAAAAGACGCACAAACTCGGGCAGACATTAAGGGGCAAAGATTCTTTGGGGTTAAGGGAGCTACTCAACCAGAAAAAGAATTTGTTGATGCAGCCAAAAAATCATTCGATAAGGCTCAATCAGATTATAATAGTGGCAGACTC
>JBBTYS010000043.1:0-2854 GCA_038078535.1 Patescibacteria group bacterium
TTATGTAGCGTTTAAATCCCTCTGTTAAGATACGGTCGATATCTTTGCTCCGATCGCCAAGGCCGGAGAACTTAGATGCATCACCCTCGGCACTTTGCACTAAATATCTTGCAACAAAGGACCTCACATTTTCCAGCAATGAAGACATTTTAACTTCACCAGACTCTGGATCGAGAAGAGCATTTTTATCATCGTCTTTGAAGTGTTTGTTTGATCTGATTTCTCCTAAGAATTTTTCGTAGGCTGTATCAATTTTTTTATTAATCTCTGCCAAGATCGGACCCATTTCTTGAGTGTTGATCCCTAGATTTTCTGCTTCTTGTGTATTGGCGGCACCCGCCATCAACGAAGAGACGGCAGTGGCCATATGTATCTTGCGACTATCAAAGCGCCATGGATGATTTTCATAAGGATCAGTTTCGCTAAATCCTTCATTGCCGTGACTATATCCATATGAATCCTGATCTTGATCTTGCCAGTCCTCATCTGGAAATTGTGCCTTATGTGCGGCGACTATTTCATTTGCTTTAGTTAGCGTACCGGCAACCCATGGCTCATCCATCCAAATAGTTTGCTGGTTTTGTGTTGCATAAACGAATTTTTGAGCAACGGAATACTCTTGCACCGCTTTAGCCAAGTTTTCAGCAACCCATGGCTGTTGGTAGTAGCTATTTAGGTTCTCGACAAAATAATCAGCTAAATCTTGATTCTCTGTTAATTTGCTCGTGATTTGTTCAAGGGCTTTCTCATAAGTAATTGGAAATAATTGAGAAGTTTCTGTACCCAAAAATTTGAAATATCTGATGAGATTGTGTTCAGTAATTTCTCCAGCCTTGTCTAGGTCTATTTGCTCAATAGTGTTCTTTAATGTTTCATTAGACCTTAAAACTTTTAAGATTTCGACCTCCTCTTCGTCTAACTTAAAGTCACCGCTGTTGTAGTGAGCAGTGATAATTTCCGGAGACGGCGTGGTATTTGTACGGGATAGCAAGAGCCCTATAACCTCCGCTTTATTTTTAACCTCTCCCAATAAGACTTTCGTATAAAAGACTTGGGTCTCATCTTCACCCATTGAGAAATTCTTGCCAAACTGTTTTTCTAGTTGACGCACACCCTCAACATTTCCCGCAAGGAGCTGTTGTGTGAGAAGTTCTTGCAAACGCTTTTCCGCTTGAGCCTCTTCGGCACCCTGTTCTTTTTCTACAACAGCTATCTGTTGAATATCAGGCTTGACCCCTGTAAATTGTTCTATGTAATTAAAATTTTCTAGTGATCTCATATTATTTTGAAGCTAATTGGGCAAGATATATTTGCTGTACTGCTTTAGGTGATGGTAAGCCGTATTTTTGCTTAAGCCAGTCCCAAGCCTTCAAATATTCACCGTCTGGTGTTTTCTCGTAAGAAATAGTTTGACCCAGGGTTTGTACATATGCCGAGTCCACCATGCTTTTTGATGGTTTTTGTCCCGTGTATTCTTCGAACCAAGAGAATAGGTCATCAAGCTCGGTACAGCTATATTCCGTTGCCTTATGGCTCTGGATAACTCTTTCGACTTGAGCTTCCACGACATTCGATTCCAGACGAACTTGTGTTCCCGAAACTTCTTCAATTAATTTTACGCTTTTAATAAAATCGCTCACCTTACCCATCGTTGTTTTTTCAAGGCGACGAAGCACTGATTTTTGAGCTATCTCTGGAGATACGGCAACTTTATATTTCTCCATAAATTTCGTTACATTGTCTTTTCTTAGATAATCCTCGATCAGCCAGTTGTATATTCGGTTTTGCAAGTCGCTCTCTGTCGGAGGAACCCCAACTACTCGCTCAAACTTTTCATAAGTGCCATCGTAAGAAGCAAACATTACCCTGCGATAGGCCATTGCAGTTTGTTCTTCAGATAGTTCCGGCCGCACTTGCGTAAACTTGTACAACTTATAAAAAGTGTCTATGTCTTTATCTCCATAGGTAGCAAACTTAGGATTATCAATGAGTTTTGTATACTCCGATTGCACCACTTCTGGTGTCAAAGGAAGAGTCTCTAGGTTCAGTAGGGTCTTTATGTTTGCTAGGGTATTAAAATCACGCTTCCCCAATAAGTCATCGCATTTCTCCCTAACACTTTCCGTAGCGACTTCTGGCGTTAGCCCGGTTTTTTTCTTTAGTTCACCAATTCCTTCTAAATTTCCATTAGCAAATAATTCATTATAAATATCTTGTGCTAGCGCGGAGTCAATTTCTTTGCCAAATTTTTCTTTCAAAAATTCAACTGCATTGCCTATTGAGTTATAGCTTCTTCGGTTGGATCGAGTATTCGTGTTGCGAAAAAAGGCCTGTGCTAATACGTCGTTGCCAATTTCGATACCACTCATTTTCTGTAGCTCTGACAAACGATCGGCAAAATTGTCTACAAAATACTCATAGGAATATGCATCACTTCCGCTTAAACCTCCTTCGTCGCGCATTTTCTTTTCCCATTCTTTGGCTTTTTGGAAAAGAGCTTGATATGCATTTTCAACCAAAGCTTGGTCATATGAAAATTGTCCGTATTGCAACAGCGTTTCAAACGATCCCAATCTGCCTGACTCTAAAAGCTGTTGACCCCTTTCTTGTATAAGTTCTGCTGGTAAAGAAGGAGAAATGCCGAGACTTTTGGTCATCACTTCCAACCTAGATTTCCAATTCTGATCTTCACTAAAAATCTTTTGATAATAAGCTTAAATTAAAGCCTCATCGGGTTTTATTCCGGTAGCTTGCATTAATGTCGCCGCTTCTTTTAAGTCTTGTTCTAGAGTACTTTTATCAAATTCTTTTTGATCATAATTATAAGTTCTCGTATATTCTTTGGTAGAGGCAG
>JBBTYS010000044.1:0-7959 GCA_038078535.1 Patescibacteria group bacterium
ACTTTGAGTGGCAGAGAAGGTGATTCAAAAGTATTTTCTGTAGTTTTGAAACGTAGTATAAATGGCGATTATGTTGATTATCAAAAAACTGCAGTCACCACCGTAATCTCGAGCCCTCTTTTGAATGTTCAGACTTCAGTCAACGGTAGTTCAGATTACACTTCTCATGTAGGAGATACTTTGCAGTATGTGGTGAGATATACTAACGACTCTAATTTTACTTTAACTGGCTTAACTCTAACCGCCAAGCTTGAGGGGAATATGTATGACTTAGCTACTGTCGATCCAAGAATTGGATTCTATGATTCATCAAGCAAGATCATTAGTTGGAACTCAACAGTTGTTCCAGATTTTAATTCGCTTAAGCCCCGAGCCACAGGCACAGTTATATTTTCGGTAAAGCTTAAGTCGAGTGCGAATAGTAATTCTGTTCGGGCCCTTATCCAATTAGTAACAGAGAATGTCCCTGATTCAATTGACGCTGATAAAGTTAGCACGACGGACGATGTCATCACCAAAATTACTAGCCAACCGTCATTTCGACAAACTCTTTACTACAATGATCCAGCCTTTGGTTCGTCTGGACCATTCCCGCCTAAGGCTAACCAAGACACGGCTCTTACGGTGCATTGGCAGATTACAAATCCTGGCAACTCACTTTCCGGCACTAAGATTGTTGCAACTTTACCTCAGGGTGTAACTTGGAAAAATGTTGTGAGTGTTGGCAGTGGTCAGGCTCAACCGACCTTTAATAAAAATACTTCGCAGGTTACTTGGAGTATTGGTTCACTACCATCCGGTATTGGTTCTGATGGCTCCTCACCATACGAGTTAGCATTTCAGGTTGTTGTAAAACCATCTACGACGCAGGTTGGCCAATCAGTTATAGTTCTCTCAAACCCAACCCTTTCTGGTGTCGACAGTTTCACAAATCAAAATATTGCGGTGAATGGTCTCAATCTCTTAACAACGAGTACGGTAGACAGACCAAATGAAGGCGTAGTACAATAAGTCTTGTTTTCAGCGAATTTCTGCGTTGCGATTTCCGGTGCTCCCTCGCCATAGCATCACACTATGGCTCAGTTTGCTCCTCAATCTCGCCTTGAACTTCATCTGAAACCGAGACTTATAGAAGAAATTAGAATATATGGCTGAACAAAACAAATTAGAAAAGATAGTTGGTCTCGCCAAGCGACGTGGCTTTGTATTTCCCGGCTCTGAAATTTACGGTGGCCTTTCAGGCTTTTATGATTTCGGGCCTTTGGGCGTAGAGATGAAAAACAACTTAAAAACTTTGTGGTGGAAATGGATGACTAAAGACCATGAAGATGTTGTTGGTATTGATGGCGCCATCATTACCAGCCCAAAGGTGTGGGAAGCTAGTGGTCACATTAAAAGCTTTGTGGACCCGCTTGTCGAATGTAAAAAATGTCATCACCGATTTAGGGCTGACGACATTGAAGGAGATAAATGTCCAGATTGTGGCGGACCTCTAACTGAGCCAAAAATGTTTAATATATTGGTCCCCACAAAGCTTGGGGTAATTGAGGACGAAAAAACAGATGCCTACTTAAGAGGCGAGGCCTGCCAAACAATCTACTTAAATTACAAGAACGTTTTAGATAGCACCCGGGTAAAAATACCATTTGGTATCGTTCAAATTGGCAAAGCTTTCCGCAATGAAGTTACACCCGGAAATTTCTTGTTCAGGCAGAGAGAGTTTGAGCAGTGGGATTTACAGTGGTTCTGTCATCCGTCTGAAATGGAGAAATGGTTTGAGTATTGGAAAGAAGAGAGGATGAACTGGTATAAGAGTATTTTTACCAATCCAGACAACTTGGGTTTTTATAAACACGAAAAATTAGCCCACTATGCTAAAAATGCTTTTGATATTGAGTACACCGCTTCACCAATTAGCGGCGGGAAAGAAATGGAAGGTATCCATTGGCGTGGAGATTACGATTTGTCTCGCCATGCTGAATATTCTGGCCAAGATTTACATTATATAGATCCAGAAACTAACGAAAAGTTTATTCCGAATATTGTTGAGACTTCTGGCGGCGTAGATCGAGCCTTCATGTTTTTATTGGTGGATGCTTATTCGGAAGAAGACGATAGGGTTGTTCTAAAATTAAATCCAAAAATTGCGCCATATAAAGTGGGAGTATTTCCATTACTTAAAAATAAGCCGGAGTTGGTTGAAAAAGCACGAAGTGTATATAACGAACTTAAAAAACATTTTAATGTTATCTGGGATGATCGAGGCAACATTGGCAAAAGATATTTTGCTCAAGATGAAATTGGAACTCCTTACTGCGTAACCATAGATTTTGATACTATCGAAAAAGAAGGCGACACGGTCACTATTCGTGAACGTGATTCAATGAAACAGGAGCGCATTGCCATCTCGGAGCTCAGAGCGTATATTCAGAAGTCTTTAGACTAGACCTTTTACAATTCGGTGATGGTTTGGAGGTGGTATGGGTCAGTTGCGAACACGTTCAGCGTGGATGGTTTTTGTTTTCGCATTCTTGGCCCTGACGTTGTTTGTTGAGGGCCAATCTGGGCAGGCAGTAACAGTTTGCCAGCCAATGATTACTGGTGGTCAATCAATGTGCATTCAGCCCGTTGATGCCACTCCACTTGGCAGACGGATGCCAATTTTATTGATTCATGGTTGGCAGCCAAGTCGACCCGGAGCGCCCAATATTGAAGCGTGGAACAACCTGATTACTTACTTCAATCAGATTCCTTGGGTTGGAGAAAAGTTCAAGTTTTACCATGTTGCTTACTATAGCAACTTGGTGAGCGTTTCTGACATCAGTAAAATATTGGCGAGTCTTGTTGACCAAATGGATGCGAAAGATGCAGATTTTGCCAAGAGACAATTATTTGTCATTAGTCACAGTATGGGTGGGTTGGTTGCTCGCTCATTTATGGAAGAGCAGAGGTTACAGTCTGGTCGAGGCCAGCGTGGTGGAGATAGAGTTTCGCGCCTAGTAATTTTAGCAACACCTCATCACGGTACACCCGTGGCTAATGGTCCAGCGCGAGACGTTAGGGCTGGGATTTTGCTAAGCTCACTCATCGAATGGTTTGATGAAAAGTTTTTTGGTGGCGTTCAGTGGGCAGATTACAACCGTTTCGACCTGCGCGCTGACAACTATGCCAGCTATTTGGATTTTGTTCGGTTTCCTCAAGATCAAAATGTATGGCTAGATAATTTAAATTCCCGAAGTTCTTACATGAATAAGCTTTCAGCTTACGGCGGTGTTGTAAACGAAAAAGATAGCCTCAGGGACTGTGTCGGGCTCGACTTTGGCTGTTTGGCTTTGGTTATGAATGGTATTTTTAACGACGCTGATAGCGATGGCGTTGTTTATCAAGCAAGTGCCCTAGCTCGACCTTGCTCTGGCTGTGTAAGTACAGAAATTTTTTGGGGCTGGAATCATTTGGAAATGGTCAGTGGCAGAACGCCAAGTGACTCATATCTCCTCGGTGCCATATTGGGTGACTTGTCTGATTTTGCCACCACGAGCGATGGTCGTTTTGGTGGCTCAGTCACTATGGGCGATTCTGCCAACGAAGCTTTTCATAACATTCGAGGTTGGGGCGAAGCAGGGAGAGATTCTCAAGGAGTCTTTAGAAACGAACCAGCCAACCAAATGGTTTTTGTAGATTTGTTCGTTAGAAATATCGGCGTACCTTATATCCTTTCATTCAAGCGAGCTGGAAATGCGTGTGATGGCAATCAGCTTTACGTTTACATTATGGATATTCCTGTCGATTTTCTTTATCCGGGCGGACTCCGGTGTAAGTTTACTCAGGGCTCGTCTCTGTATGAATTTCGAGTTCCTGACTATGCCATTAAGCAGAACAGGGTTCGTGTGGGATTCATTGAGTGGCGAAGCGAGTTTGAATCCAAGTCACTTCCCCCGATGTATTATGTACGGTTGGAGTAGACGACCAGTCTTAGCGGGGGCTTGCCCCCGCTTTTTGATTAATTAAATAATTGTTATACTTACTCCCATCATGATGAACGTGCTCAAAAAACTCGGAACTCACTTGGTTGGCTTTGCTCACAAGACCATAATCTTTTCAAAAAAACACCTAATACATATAACGCTGATTCTTGCTGTCATTGCCGTTGGTTTGAGTGGCTACAATACTTATTTAATAAAAAATGCCAAAGTTACTGGCAAGCTAACACCGACTGTTAAGTTTGCAAAACTTACTACTGCCGAAATTGAAAAACTAATCAAAGATGGCGCTCCTGTGCTGGGTAATATGGATGCTAAAGTTACAGTCGTAGAGTTCGGTGATTTCCAATGTCCTTATTGCGGAAAATATTTCAAACAAATTTTACCAGAAATAAGAGAGAAATATATTAAAACTGGCAAGGTCAGGTTTATCTATATGAGCTTTGCTTTTTTGGGTCAAGAATCTCAAGACTCAGCCCAAGCGGCTAAGTGTGCTCAAGACCAAGGTAAGTTTTGGGAATATCATGATTACATATACAACAATCAGCAAGGAGAGAATCGAGGGGCGTTTAGTCCTGAAAATCTAAAAGCTTTTGCGATAAAGTTGGGATTAAGTTCAGCACAGTTCAATAAGTGTCTGGACGAAAAGAAATATGAGAAGTACATAACTAATGAGGTCCAGGTTGGTCGCAAATTCGGTGTCAAAGGGACTCCCGCAACTTTTATAAACGACTTCTTTATAGATGGTCTTCAGGATGTATCTTATTTCAGAAATAGAATAGAGGCGGCATTAGCTGGAAAGTAGTTCTAGGCAATGTCTATAAATCTCGTTGTGTTAATCTGAATTAGAATTATAATAGATTTACGTATGAAAAAAACTATACTTATTGTAGCTTCAGCAATAGTTGTGGCTGGGGTTCTATCCTACTTAACGGTAGATAAAACTGGTTCCAATCCTAGTCCTACACCAAGCCTTAGTTCATCGGGCTCACCTTCTGGTTTTAATTCTTTGCAACAGCTGGGCCCAACCCCATCAGCCAATGCTTCACAGACCGAGAAGAGTAATTTTGCTACTAAGTTAAGAACGTTAGCCGTATCGACCAACTCCGTGGATATAGGTAAAAACTGCTCTATGTCTCCATCCATGATTAGTGTAAAGAGCGGGTATAATCTGACTTTCAAAAATATAGATACTGCAGATCACGGCCTTAATATTAGTGAACAAATTAAATTACCAGCTGGAAAAGAAACTACAATCAAAGCCGTCTTTAAGGGACCGGGGGTTTATGGCATAAACTGTGATGGCGCCAATATTGTCGGGTTCATTGATTTGAGAGAGTAGTGCTTAACTAAGCAGATTTTCAGATACTCTTACAAATAATGAAAAAGTTTTATAAAACAACAGCCATAATTATTTTTTTGATAATTGTGGCTGTTGTTTTTAGTTTTAAAAAAGATATAAGCATAAAAGATTTAATTTCTACAACTCTTGTTACTTGTAGTCACGAGTCAGGCAGAAACAGAAACATTCTCTGTCTTAAAAAACATCTTGAAGGTAGCGTTATAAAATACGGCATAGGCCCGTTTGTGGAAGTTGTCGGCAATATGTTTGTTGAGGGAGATTCAAACTTGACTAGCGCTACGCAATGCCACGATGTTCTACATGCAATAGGTGAGGTTGGGGGAGCCAACTCTAAAGATGTTAATAAAACAATTTCTCAATGTTCGGCGGTGTGTACTTACGGCTGTTTCCACGGAGTCATTGAGGGGTATCTTATGAAAGGCGCGGACATTGCTCAAGAGATACCTCAATTGTGTCAAATTGAGGGAAATGATAACGGCAATTTTAAATCTGCCTGTTACCATGGCTTGGGGCATGGCGTGGCTTCCGTGGTAGGTTTTGATTTTAGTAATGCTTTAGATAAGTGCGACTTAATACCAGAAGAAAGGTACAAGATAGATTGTGGTTCTGGAGTTATCATGGAACTTTATGAACCTGGTAGTTTTAACCATGCGCAATTAGAATGGCCAGCCGATATACCTAAGTTTTGCAATAGTTTAAAATATCCTTATTCTAAAGTTTGCCACACTACAGCTGGCTTGCATGAATATGGACGATCACAAAGTCCTCAAAAAGCTTTTAGGGCATGTGAATCTGTTCCCAAAGACTTAAGTCGCGAATGTAATATTTCAATTGGCCGAAATTTCTATTATGTTTTTCAGGGTTCAAGTTCAAAAATTATTGAAGCCTGTAAAAATAAGAACGAAACTGTTTTTTTGAGCTGTGTTCAAGGTGGGATAAGCTCTAGTCTTGCCGTCGATTCACAATCTCAGAAAGGATATGAGATATGTGGTAAACTAGATAACAAATTTAAAAATAAATGCTTAGAATTTTTAAAATAAAGAAAAAACTTATTAGAGCTTGGTTACCAGTTATTTTAGTAACCGTTTTAATTTTGGGAGTGGGCACATATTTTTGGCAGAAGCCTGTTGCCTTAGGGGGGACGGCCAACTTGATGGGTAGGGTGGAAACTTGCTTGTCTCTAGAAATGAACCTCCAGCTTTCATGTGTTAATGAAGCCATAGAAAAAATATCAAAAGAGCGCGGGGTAAGAGTTGCATTAGATGTCATAGAACCTTTTTCTCAGGAACACACCTATCTTTTAAATTGGAGTCACGAATTCTCTCACACCATTGGTTCTTCTGCTGTGGTCAATCACAGTAAAGATTTAGAAAAGCAGATAGGTCTAGCGTTGGTAGAGTGCGACGGCTATGGCGCTTTTGGGTGCTATCACGGAGTAATAGAAGCGGGTTTGTCCATGTTGCCAGTTGAACAAAGAGCGTCTGTCATCAGGGGCGCATGCTTGGAGAATCCTCTTATTCAAGAAAAACAATATTATGTAAACCAGTGTTTGCACTGGTTTGGTCACGGGGTAGCTATATTTTCAAATCTTACACTGGAGAAAGCTCTTTCTATGTGCGAGGGCCTAAATAGTAGTTTTAATAGTGACGAAGTTCAGCTTTGCTTGTCGGGACTGTTTCATTCTGGAGCTGTGCCAGGTGATTCAGATGATACTTTGTTGCATAATGTGCAAAATGTTTGGAAAAAAGGCGACCCGTATTTCCCGTGCCAAGATATCGCCGAAAGATTTAGAGGTCACTGCTATAGCCATTCTCCGGGTAGAAGTCAGTCGAGCATCCCGCAAGTTATATTGAGTGTATGCGACAATATTCCCGAAAAAGATTTGAGCAAAAAGCGGGACTACGTTTCGAGGTGTTATGAAACATCAGCTAATATTATTCTTCCGCAAGCCTTGGGGAACAATGGTTTGACCGATGATCAGAAAGCTCAACAAGTGGTGAGTCAATGTCGAAAGTTTTCACGACCAGAATATCGCCAGTTCTGCTATGCTGGTGCCGCTAGGTACTGGGTCTTGAGAGACCCACTCTTAACAAATTTGAATCCATTTAAAATCTGTAAATCAGCCGAAGATGGGTCAAAGCCAATGTGCTATGCTAATATTGGTTTTGGAAACAATGAGAATTATTACTCACCAGAAAAACTCGCTGAATATTGCAATAACAGTGAACCAAAGTATATTAAAGATTGCCTTTCTCGTAATCCACACCAACACATAAATTAAAATGAAAAATCGACAAACAATTGTTTTAATTGCTGTTCTGCTTTTAGGACTCGTTGCGGGTTTGGCTTTGACTAAAACAACGTTGCTCAGTCGTATCAGCAAAGTTTTTATAGGTTCAGCACTGAGTAAAACACTCGACAGCTCATTTCGACAATTGCCAAGCCAAGAAAAAATTAAAATTTTAAGAGAAGTGGCTAAAAAGGAAGGTTCGAAAGAAGTACACAAAGTCCTGAAGCGCATTTATCCTGACGAGCCTGCTTCCGAACATGAATTGGCTCACGTGATAGGGGAGGCCGGATTTATGGAGTCGGGTTATGCTGGCTTTGATGTTTGTG
>JBBTYS010000045.1:0-2857 GCA_038078535.1 Patescibacteria group bacterium
ATTGCTCAGGCGATTGTAAATTACGCTCAAGAGAAAAATATCTCCATATCTGAAATTTCAGATTTCGAAGGTATTCAAGGTAAGGGTCTCAAAGGAACAATAAAAGGTACTGAATATTTTGTGGGCAACGCTAAGCTCGTCAGCGATCTTAAAGTTTCTTTTGATGCTGCAAAGCTTAATGAGTTTACTTCTCAAGGTAAAACACCGGTGATTCTCGCTACCAAAGAAAAAGTTCTGGGTTTTGTGATGGTAGCTGACGAAATAAAAGCCGAGTCTGTGGAAGCCGTAAAAAATCTTCACGCCCTCGGTATCAAGGTAGTGATGCTTACTGGCGATGATGAAAAGGCTGCTAAATACATCGCTTCTCTTGTGGGAATTGATGATGTAGTGGCTCACGTGCTTCCGGAAGATAAGTTGAAAAAGATTAAGGAACTTCAATCACAAGGTCGCGTGGTGGCCATGGCTGGTGATGGAGTAAATGACGCTCCGGCTCTCGCTCAAGCGGATGTGGGCATCGCCATGGGGACTGGAACGGATGTGGCCATAGAGTCAGCCGGTATCACCCTTCTTGGTGGAGATATTTCAAAGCTGGTGAAGGCCATCAAGCTTTCAAAGGTTACGATGCGCGGAATAAAACAAAATCTTTTCTGGGCTTTTATCTATAACATTGTTGGTATCCCACTGGCCGCCGGAGCTTTTTATCCGATCTTCGGATGGCTCTTGAGCCCTGTCTTTGCTGGATTTGCGATGGCCATGTCTTCGGTATCGGTTGTCTCGAATTCGCTCAGAATTAAAACTAAAAAAATATAATGACTACACAAATACAAAAATATACCTTCCACGTACATGGCATGCATTGCAACTCCTGCATACTCATGACAGAAAGCGAGCTTAGAGACCTGCCGAACATTACCCAGGTCAAATCAAGTCTCAAGAATCACTCGGTAGAAGTTACGGG
Source organism: Patescibacteria group bacterium (assembly GCA_038078535.1). Classification (GTDB taxonomy): domain Bacteria; phylum Patescibacteriota; class Minisyncoccia; order 2-02-FULL-40-12; family GWA2-44-9; genus 2-01-FULL-41-21. The sequence continues at coordinate 959 of JBBTYS010000045.1, forward strand.
AAACTTTGGGGATAAGACACTGGAGCAGATTGCGGAGGAGCTTACGATACCGCTTAAGTCTCATGGATACACTGTTTCAGTTGAAAAAAAGCAGCATATTGCTAAGTGGGGAGACTTCAAAATTGCGGCCCCTATCGCCCTAGGATTTGCCATTCTCTTTGTAGTACTGCAGAAAATGGGAATCGTGAATCTGGTTAGTGCCGGAAACGTAACGTATGGCACAGCCTTTTTTATCGGTATCATTGCCTCACTTTCTACGTGTATGGCAGTGGTTGGTGGATTGGTCCTCTCCATGTCTGCTACCTTCGCCAAAGAAGGAGATAGAGTGCGACCACAACTTATGTTCCATGCAGGACGAATCGTTTCATTCTTTGTCCTTGGTGGCGTGATCGGAGCGATTGGATCAGCATTTACCCTCAATACTTCGGCAACGTTTGTTTTGAGTCTAATCATCGGCATCGTCATGCTTATTCTTGGTATCAATCTTTTAGATACTTTTCACTGGGCCAAGAGACTTCAGCCCTCAATGCCGAAATTTATCGCCAAGCATGCGCACGGTGTTTCAAAGTTCAATCACACGCTTACACCAGTTCTTGTTGGGATAGCAACTTTTTTCTTGCCTTGTGGATTCACGCAGTCAATGCAACTCTATACGCTCTCCACGGGGAGTTTTCTCACTGGGGGACTAACCATGCTCGCTTTCGCGCTTGGTACCTTACCGGTCCTTGCCCTTATTAGCTTTAGCTCTTTTAGTATTCAAAAGAGTTCCAAGTCTGGAGTTTTCTTTAAAACCGCTGGATTGATCGTGATCATGTTCGCGCTCTTTAATCTTATTAATAGTCTAGTGGTAATTGGGGTTATTCCACCGATTTTTAACTTCTAGTATAATTGTCTTTATGAAAGCCACTATCATCTCAATCATTGTAGCAATTGTTCTTATCGGCGGAGCTTTTATGTTTGCCAAAAATGGTGATGACACTGGACAAGTGGCCAACGCTAACAATGTCAGTATCGTTGATGGAAAACAAATTATAGAAATAAATGCCAAAGGTGGCTATCAGCCTCGCAAGAGCGTTGCTAAGGCAGGTATTCCAACCATCATCCGGTTCAATACAAAAGGAACTTTTGACTGTTCGTCAGCTGTTCGTATTCCGAGCTTGAACATCAGCAAGTCATTACCTCAATCAGGAATAACAGATATAGATATTGGGAGTGGAGAGCCCGGTAAACTTAAGGGTTCATGTGGCATGGGGATGTACCCGTTTGAGGTGGAGTTTCAGAGTTGAGTTATTTAAATTTAAAGTAAATGAAAAACCCGCTGCGACGAGTCTAGTTAGAATTTTTCTTCCTACTCTTTATCACGCCTATAATACCCAAAATAACTGCTAGAAGTCCAAGCAATTGTCCCCCAGGACTGTCGTCATATCCGCCATAGATAAACATAAAGACGCCGAACAGTATGACGAGACTAGAATATATTACTCTTCTTTTATTCATATAAAAATTATACCACCGCCGATTAGTTTATTTTCTTTTATCAAAAACTGACTCAAGAATTCCTTTAATTTTTATCAATTCAGGATCGGCCGGTAGTCCTTTTTCTTCTCTGACAGATATTTGAGCTTGGATCATCGCGATGGCTTTTTGTTGCCATTTTTTAAATTGGTCAGGATTAAGAAATGATAGTTTTTTCTGGATGTATGATTCATTAAAGGGTTCTGGTCTGGCGTTTCTTACTAAGATGAATGTAGCAACAGCGATAATAAAGATCAAAGGGATACTGATTCCTTGTTCAAAATTATTATATATGTAAAGTATTAGACCTAAACCTGCAGCTACGTAGAAGAATTGTCGTAAGGTTAGTGGGCCAAATATTCTCTGTTCGTCCATGAGAAAATT
>JBBTYS010000045.1:2867-4588 GCA_038078535.1 Patescibacteria group bacterium
TGAAATTGGTAGGCTTTATATAAAAGAGAAACCCGTCAGCGAACTGAAGCTGGGGCTTCCTGTTCGTGACGGGTGGGGATTATTTTTTAATCCGCTTCCTCAACCATTTTTTGAATCCTGCAATGGTCGTGACACCATCGACGAGGACGGCCTCGTATCTTTTTGTGCAAATGAAAACCCGCCATTTTTCAGACGGGGATGTTTTTGAAAAAAATGATGGATTGATTAATTTGTGCGTGCGATCTACATTCGGCGGATCTTGTCCACGAAATGGCTGAAGTTCATGCCACTTCGATAGACATTAACCGGAGTAGTCCAAGGTAGGTCTTTGGTGAGCCACATGATGGGCCAACCGTACTTGAAATGAAGATTAAGGGTGTGGATGAGTCCAGCCACGATGTACACCTGCGTACTTGACCTAAGACAGGTTCTGACTAAATCTCCATAATTTTTAACCCACACCTTTTCAAGGCGATAGATTTTATCTGCCAGGTTTTTGATCTGTAGAGTTGGTGTGGCATTAAGCTCACAGTTCACCTGCCCATCTCTAACCCACTCCAGAGCCTGTTGGATGGATTCTGGTTCTGGCGTCACCGTGAGATGATTGTCCAGTATTTCGAGTATCTGATCGATTTCAATCATGAGCGTTTGGTTTGTCATCCAATCTACGCGACATCGCGGGTCTGCCCCGTAAAGAATCGGTAAATGTGTGGAAGAGCAGTGAGGCCATAATCCAGCCACTGCTTGGGAATAGTTGAAATGTTCTGGCCCCATTCCTTGAGGTCCAGTATTCAATCCTTCCACACAGATCTTGGTGGATGGTGAGAGTCGAGAAAGTACTCGATGTGTAAAGGCTTGCTCCAGTTGAGGAGAGACGAGCATTGTTGCATTTTCGTCATGGAGAATATCCACAAGCACGACAGGAGAGTTTTCTAGGTCCATATGATTTTTAGGTTGCTTGTGCTGTTTGTTGCTGGGATAGTTATACATTAATAAATCGGCTTTGTAAATGAAAAACCCGCCGATCGAGTTTCTCAATGAAACCGTCGCGAGCGGGGTCTTTATTTTGACTGATGTGGCTTCTTATCTCGTGGCTCGGCAAATACCTTGAAGCCAATCAAGGTGACCGACTTAATCCCGAGTGCCTCACATACCGACAGATAGCGGATGGGAACAAATTTATCTTGGATCTCGCTAAGTCCAAAGATTTCATCCATTCTTTCGTTGAACCTTTCGATTTCGAGTGTGTTGGTTGGTGTATGGATACCCATTTTTTCAAGAATGGGGCCTACGGGATCATGACCGTAACGGAGAGCTCTCTCCTCTGCCGTTAATTTTGCTTCGGGTTTTTTCATATTTTTTTCGTTGGGGTTTGCTGCTTCCCACAAGATACATAAATACCTTTTAGGAAACAGCAAACTTACATATGAAAAACAACTAAGAGTATCTTAGCACATATAATTATTTATGTCAATAGTTGGCTCCCTCTGTTGGACGAGTTCAGAACCATGAATTGGTCAGTTATTGATAAGCAACTTAAGTATAGCGGGATATGCTTCAATATAGGTATTAGAAATTGTTTTCCCTAAAGAAAATATTTTTTGCTTCTTTGAGTGACGAGACGTATGCTTTCCAGTTTCCAACAATGAGTGGTTTTGCCATAAAAATAAAAGTGAACGCGTTAGAGATTGCTTAGTAGAAAGACTCAACGCTTGTACCCT
>JBBTYS010000046.1:0-12557 GCA_038078535.1 Patescibacteria group bacterium
AAATGAGTACGAAAAGTCTCCATTGGTTTAAGTTGTCATAGCTGGGTGTGATTTGGATAGCAATCCAGAGTGGAATTGCCCGAACAAAGAAAATTATGCCGTCTTCCGGAGGACATAATAAAAAGTAAATTGTTAAAATTATAGTTTCATAAATAACTAATTCTCGAGGGATGTATCCAAGTAAGACAGCTCCAACAAACAATAGGTGTAAAACAAAAAGCGGATTGAGGAGTTTATTAATTAATTTCATGGAAAAATCTTTCAGCGAATTTACGCCAAGTTAATTGTGGGATTATTTTTTTGTAATCTTCTTTAATTATCTCACGCTTCTCCTGATCTGAAAGTCCTTGTTTAAAAGATTCGGCGATAGAATCAAGGTGTTTGGGGTTCCCAACAAAGAAAGCTGAATTACCAAAGAGCTCTCGATTTATTTGTGTATCTTGCACTACAACTGGCACACCATAACTCGCAGATTCGACTGGGGGTAGACCAAAGGCTTCGTTTGAGGAGATATATACAAATAATTCTGCATGAGCGTATAGAGTCGCAAGTTTGGCATCATCTTCAATGTATTCATAATGAATAATTCGTTCGGACTTGAGAGAGTCATTTATTCGTCGAACAGTCTTTGCTATTAATGCTGGTTCGTATTTGTCTTTACCAACTAAAATAAATTTAAGTTCAGGGAATTCAGGTGCAATTTTTTCGAAAGCGAGCAAAGATTGATAGGCATGACGTCGAGGAAACATTTGGCCTACAAACAACATGTAACGACCATGAATATTTTCGCCAGTGTTTTGGGTTGGGCTGACGCCAAGATGAGAAACAAATATGTTATTGGGGTCTATAGAGTAAAGATGGGCCACCTCTCGTTTAGAAGATTCTGATATGGCTAATATTTTTTTGGCTTGCTCTGAAGCCCAGTTGGTAAATAACCAGTAAGCTAGACGATATCTAAATGGCAAATTACCGTATTTATATTCATGGTAAACATCACCAGTTAACATGACCACTGACTTGCCTATATATAGAGGTGGCAACATATAGGCTGGGAAGAACATCCAGTCTAATCTGTCCCACATGGCTCGTAGTGGCATTAGGATATGATAAAAAATATTAAATGAGCTTGTGTCTAGAACGTGAATTTTGAAAATATCTTTTTTAAATATTTCATCGGTTGGTATGCCTTGTTTAAAATATAAGTGCAATTCATATTTCTTTTGCCATTCTGAATCTTGGGCAAATTCTTTTAATAAATTTAAGGTCATGTGACCCACGCCCCATCTCGATTGACCATCTTCAAGATTTTCACATTCAATACCAATTTTAACTTTATTGGTCTCAATGTGTCCCATTTTACCTTGATAGAAATCAATCACTCCAGCAATAATAGCTTTTGATTTTTTTGTGTTTCTACCGATTAACAACTTAATTACTTGCCTAACGATTATAAGTACGCTCCAAGGGATAGTTAGTATCTTTGTTATTATTCCTCCATTTTTTAAATTGAAATAAAGAGCGTTGCGATAATGGTAGCGATGAATCAATGATCCACCGAGCTCTTTTTTAGTTGTTGTCGATTGCCCGTGGTGAATAATTGGCTTATTTAAATAGTCTGTTTTGAGTCCTAATTTTTTAGCTATGTATGAGTAATCTATATCTTCAAAGTATAAGAAATATTTTTCGTCCATCGGCCCAAGCTTTTCAAATGCTTCTCGAGATATCGCCATGCCAGCTCCAATAATATATCTATTTCGAACTCGAGCCTCAGCTTTATAAACGTGGAAATCTTGTCGAGTTGGAGTCTTAAGCCAAGCCAGGCGACCACTATAGGCCACATTGCCACCCTCCTCAGCTACAGGCATCCCCACAAGCCCCTCCTTGCCCTCTAAACCGGCCCTTAAAAGAGCCGTGAAGTCGTTCTCAACCCAAGTGTCATTATTGATTAAAACGGCCCAACTTGCCCCGTCCTGTGAGGCGGGGTCGTTCATATCTTGGAAGGCTTGGCGAAGGGCCACATTATTACCTCCAGAAAAGCCTAAATTGGCCTTATTTTCTATTAAGAGTATGTCTTTGCCTGCTATATAATCTCTTAGTTTTTGAACATCTCCAGAGCCATTGTCGGCGACAATTATCGAGAAATCTTTATCGTTCTGAGAGGCTAGAGAATCTAGGAGTTTAATGGTGTGTTCAGCGCCATTAAAATTGAGGGTGATTAGGGTGATTTTCACCATCAAAGTGTACTAAAAATTGGACTAAATTTCAATCCTACCGCCAGAAGACACGATGAAGTTGTTTTGAACTTTTTTTATGCTTTTTTCTGCGGTTCCTGAATATTCTTTATCTATTAAATCAGAAGCTTTCCTAAATTCTTTATCTTTCGCTAAAATGTCAGGGTGAACTTGAAAAGCTCTTTGATTCCAGCCAATTAGGTGCAAGCCAGATAATCTTCTGACTCTTGATAGAGCCACATAGCCTTGGCCGTACTCAAAAACCTCACTTAAATCCATTACCGCTTCGTCTAAACTCATACCTTGGCTTTTGTGAACGGTAATTGCCCACGCCAAACGTAAAGGCATTTGAGATATTCCAGCTTTAACTTGACCATCTTCCTCTATGCCCCAAACCATTGGCTCAACAATAACCACATTTCCAAATCTCGTTTGAATTATTGGATAACCATCTCCTTCGCGAAAGCCTTTTACAATTCCTAATGTGCCATTTACAAAACCTCCTCTTAAATTATTTTTTGTAAACATTACTGAAGCCCCCGCTTTTAAAGACAAGACTTCTGGCGACAGACAACCTTTTTTCAAAGTCGACACCAAGTTGGGCAGGCCGTAGGAGCTCATTTTAAAATCCCTTTGCTCATCCGGAAGCTGGGAAAGCATGTCGGCATTCACTAAGTCCACATCTACATTGTGTGAGAAAAGTTTGGGTGCATCTTCAGGAACTTTGTCATAAGTACTTCTTCGGCTTTCAATATGATTAATATGCTCCATACCGAAAGTGCTATTTCTAATCGATGATAAGACACTTAAGTATTCTTTGTCATCTTGGCGATGTTGTTCTGTTAGGTAACAAACTGTAGGGTCAGTTCTTATCCAAGCCAATGAGTCATAGGCAAATTTGGCTTCGGGTTCATCTAAAAGAACAATCTGCTCAGATTCATCTTCGGGGCGCTTCTTTCTGATGATTGGTGGTAATTGAAAAAAGTCTCCCACCAAAATAACTTGGAGGCCTCCAAAGGGCTTATTCCCCAAAAGTGAATCTTGGTTTTTCTTGGCTTCGCGACAAATCACCTCAACCATATTTAGAGTTGCAGGTGCTAGCATTGAAACCTCGTCAATTATTAAAACATGAGTATCCCTAATTCTTTGGCCGATATGTTTACTCGAAGCAATGCGTCGAATGTCTTTAATATCTAGGCTGTCATTTATGCCAATTCCACTCCAAGAGTGTATGGTCATGCCACCAATGTGAGTTGCCGCAATACCTGTTGAGGCTGTAATGGCTGGTTTAATACCGTGATTACGTAAATAGGCCACGTATTCATTAATCGTGTAGCTTTTACCTGCTCCAGGCTCGCCTGTTAAAAAAACATTAGCCCCCGTCTTTAAGATTATGAGTGCTTCAGCTTGGGTCACGAAGTAGATTATAACACCCTAGAAGCTTTTCGTAGCTAGGGCAACAATCTCAACCCATGGGACACAACCGTTGTATTTTGTGTCATCCCAATAGCAGTTAGCAGAAAGTTTTCCGTCTATGCTAATCATTTCACCGCGAGTAATATTTTTTGTAGTTGGGCTTTCACGAAGAGGATCATCTTGATCAACATCAGTTGGTTCAGCAATAAAATGAGTATACGAAGCAGTAGCATCAGAATTTTTTAAAAGAAGTCTGCCATAAGTCATTTTTGAAATTACTCGACCGGCAAGTAAGACTTTCTGGGGTGGTTTAATTTCCTGAATATCCTCAGGGACAGGGTGAGGATTTAAAGTTTCTACGGCTGACAAAATATTTGCTGGCTGAGGAACAGAATCTCGGACCTTAACAGACAACACGCCGAACACGAGAAATACAGCGAGAGAGTAGATTAAGAAGTCTTTGTTGAAGAGGGCCTTCATTTCTCTTTATTCTATGCCTCCTGTGGACTTCGTCAATATTAGTTTATATCAAAAACTTTTCTTCGTGAGGTCTGCCCAGATACTAATCGGATGTTTAGGATTGGAATATTAAAATATTTGGCAAGAGCTTTAGTTATTGCTTCATTGGCTTTGCCGTCTACGGGCGGCTCTTTTACTGAAACTTTATAGATATCAGGCTCGGGTTTTGGATTACCCAAACTTAAAGTCGGTTGAGTCATTAACTCAACTTTCTCTTCTCGGGCCGATGGTTTGGCCTTAACGATGATTCTCATTTCTCCACTCGGCAAGTTTACCAGCCTTTCGTTCTATTGGATCAGCTTTCCTTAAAGATTTTAAAAACTCTTTAGGTGCAATCTCGTAGTACTTAATTTTATCTAGTTCCTCATCAATTCCCCAGAGGTCGCCATCTTGGAGCATCCAATAGGGTTCAAAATCGTTTAAGTTAAGTAGTGCAGAATAACGCTTCAGGGTTTTCTGTCCATTATTTAAAAAATATTCGTGAAAATATGACATCACTAATTCTCGTATGGTTTTATAAACTGGTTCGCGATATCTCAAAACTGGATGATTAGTTTTTGAAAGCGCGCCCCAAAGGCCTTTAATTTTGAATGGAGCAATGACGTGGTCATAATCGTCATTAGTACTAGCGAGGTTCATTAGTACTGGCTTATGTCCATGCAGAGATAATATATATGCCCCAAGCATGGCGCCCTCAATACAATGAGCACTATTTGTTCGTAATACTAGGATTGGTGATTTAACTGTGTCTTTGCCATTTCTTTCAAAGTTCTTGGGAATTTTATTTAAAAAATCCTGAATTTTAGCAGGAGTGTTTAGTCGGTTCATTAGAGCTATCTCTTTTTTGGTGAAAGCGAGCATTCTGGGAATGGTCTCCTGTTGGCTGCTTTAGCGCCAACGAGGATTTCTCTATGTTACCGCTTAAATAGTTCTTCTGTGAGTTCAGTAATACCGATTTTCTTTTCGGCTGAGTAGGGCACAATTTTATGGTCGCCAATTAATTTCTTGATGCTGGCCATTTGTTTAACGTATTCTGATTTCTTAATCTTGTCGACTTTGTTAGCCACAATAATAATATTCTTTTGTTTCTGTTCTAAACCTTTAAGAATTTCTAAATCGTTGTTTGTTGGGCCAACTTCGGCGTCGATGATTAATAAAACCAACTTTTGTTTGTAGTGTGAAGCAAAGAGATACCAAAATATAATTTTCTTAAGTCTGTCTTGGCCTTCCCAGTTCGCTTGAGCATAGCCATAACCAGGCAAATCAACTAAATAAAATGACCTATTAATTAAAAATAGGTTAATTTCTTGAGTGCGTCCAGGAAATGAACTAGTGCGAGCTAGGTCTTTTTGACCAGTAAGTGAGTTGATTACACTCGACTTGCCGACATTAGAGCGTCCGATAAGGGCAATTTGAGGTGTGCCGTCATCTAAAGCTTCATCATCCCCCACAACACCCTTCGCAAATTTTGCAGATGTGATTCTAGACATAATTATTTAAAAAAGGGAGGGGTCGCGCCACAACACGCAACCCCTCATCAGGCCGAATTAGCTGGCTTGGTGTTTCTCGATGACGCAGTTGTCTGGCCCCGAACAGGAGCCATTCGCGCCGAACGGACAAGGTTCAGCTCGATGGTTGTGGCCGACGCCTCGTTTCTCCGTGGGGAAGAGGCATCTGATGCCCATCCGCCAACGGGCCCTGCGATGTTGCAGTTCGTCCAGTGAAAGCACTGGCGTCTCGTCGCGTCCACTCGGAGCTTCGAGACTGGAGAGGCGGGCACCCCATGGCGCCAATCTCTGTGTTGAAGCAATATCTTGTAGAACTTCCCTTAGTACCGACACAGCCGTGGACGCATCCTCCGACATTCCTTTCGTGAACCCTAATTATCTACCTAATTTGAGGATTTGTCAAAACAAAATAGAGACGGATGACGCTCGTCTCTATTGCGCTCCAAGAATTTCACTTGGAGATTATTTGTGCCGTGCCTTTTTCTTGGCAGGCTTTTGGTCTGCGCGGACAAGCTCGGTAAAAAGGATGCATGGTGAAGTCTCGTGGCCAGTCTCGACGAGGCCCATCATCCATTTCAGGTTGCTGTTCCATGCTTCCGTGGTAGCCACGGATTTGCTCGGAACGAGCCTTCTTCCTCTTACGCTTCTTCGGCTTGCCACGAATCTTAGCTCCCATCATTTCTCCTAATAGGTGATGGCTGTGTCGTTTGTTTTGAGAGTGTCGTGGACGGCCTCCATCACTCGGGTATTGAGATTGTTTGTGAACTTACTTCTGTCCACAAATGAGACCGTGTCTCTCAAGAGACCCCTGATGTTAGCGACCGCTCTAGGTCTTGAATCAAAGGCTGGGCCAGAAACCACTAGCTTCTTGTACTCCCCACTCGGGCCTCGAGCGATTTCATACCCGAATCGGCCTTCAGATTGCAGAATGTGGAATTGAAGATCAAGCGCTTCCCGCGCAATCTCCATCGACGTGAAGATGGAAACGGCGGTGTGCCTGTCTGGCGTTGTCTCCATTACCCCTCCGCTACGTGAACGTCTGGGCGGTGCCGGTTGCCCTGAGGTCTGCAAGAATCTTTTCAATCACTTCTGGCGTGAGCCTCGACTCAAGCTCTTCCTTGGCGATGTGGTGAGCAACAGGGTCGAGGACCTCGTTCTTGATAATGGCGATCGCTTTTTCTCGCGACTCCAAGACAAGCGGTCCATCAAGCATCACCTTGAATCGGTGTCCAGGCCCGCGAGTAATCAAGATCCCGAACTTGCCACCTTTTTCAGGGATGCTGAACTGAAGGTCTTCAGCATTTCCCGCTATCTCTAAAGCTGTAATTATCGTGACTCCCATGACTCCTCCCAATGGCATATTATTGCTCGAAATTGGCAAATTGTCAAACCCCGCCAACGATGGCGGGGCAAGCTAAATTGATACAGCCTGTCGGAGAATGTTTTTGTGCTGCTTAATACAGGTTATGCAACAAATGACCTTAGTTGAGGGTCGAGTTGAGTCATCGTTATAGAAATCTTCGCAGGCTTTGTTGCAGTAGACGCACTTGCCCATAATTACTCGTTTAGGCACATCTACGACTGGGGTAACCATACGATTATCAAAAACAAATAGTGAGCCCTTAAAATTCTTGTTTGGATATTTCTGCATATAGGCATGAATGCCGTCTTTGAGTTGGTACATATCTTCAAAGCCCTCTCTCTTTAAAAGGCAAGAAGCTTTTTCACATCTAATTCCGCCCGTACAGACAATAATTATCTTTTTCTTTTTTAAAGCTTTAAGTTTTGGAATTTTGCTTGGTAAATCTCTGAAGTTTTTAATATTTGGATGAATGGTTCTTTCAAATTGACCAACTTCTATTTCAAAGTTGTTTCTTAAATCTAAAACCACAAAATCCTTATCTTTTTTATATAGTCTTTCTAATTCAGCTGGCGTAATAGATTTGGCCGTTTCCTTTTTAACATTAAATTTACCGGCGCCTAGAGTTACAACTTCAGGTCGAACTTTGACCATAAGTTTAGTAAACCCTTTGCCAGTGCCTTTGCTTTTCTTAAATACAACATTTTTAAAATTTCGTTTAGCGTGCATCCCTCGGATATATTTATTTATATCCTTAGTCTCGCCTTCAAGAGTCGCATTAACCCCTTCAGTCGCAATTAAAAATCTCCCTTTCAAATTTAGGGATTCACAAATTTTTCTCTGCTCCTTCATAAGTTTCTTGGTATTCTTAACCTCAAAAAACTTATAAAAAAGAATAATTGTATACCTTGCCTCGGCTTTAGACGGGTTTGGAGACTTCATATATTGGCAATATTATAACATTTATCTATGCTAATCACGCTCTGGATGGAAATGCGTGAACCGCCTTCGCTTCCAGGGCCGATGTCGGCGATGTTCGTGAAGCCCTCCATGAGCTCCAAGTTGTAGTCGAGGTTGCCCTCGTTGACCCAGCGGGACGGCAGTGGCTGGCCCACACCCTTGGCAAGCCAAGCAAAGCGGACTTTCAAAATACCGCCCCTGTTCTCAGCGCTCGCGACTTCACCGCGCAAGAGGTAGCGCTCGATTTCGTTCTGGATCTCCATCTGACCGCCGACGTACCGCGCCAACAATTCGTCTGTTAACCGCATGACTGCTCCTTATAAACCAACAATACCACCGAAAAGTGGTATTGTCAATTAATATTATTTACTACCCCTCCCCTAGAAGCAGGTGGTATAATTAGTACATTAAAAACTTAATGGTGGGTTCATTGTAAAAATATCCACTTATGATATGGTGCTTTCTTATATAAGTAAGGATATACTTAATTTGATTCATATGTGGTTGCAAGACCTTCTTGTTCTGTTCGATATCACACCCGATAAATACCCATTCTTGGTATTGGGTATTTTGATAATTGCCAGTGCTGGTTACATACGATTTTCAATTGGGAGGAAACTTGGAAAGATAAAGGACAACGTCCTGATTGTTATTACTCACTTATCTTCGAGTGCATCAAGACGAGGGCGATTAGACACATCCTTAATACAAGTTATGAGTCCGATGACCATAACCGACAAGGGGCACACTCTGTTGGCAGACAGTGGTCTTAAGAGAATCCTAGCAGTGGATGTTCATCGAGAAGAATTCATGTCTAATTTGTCGGACCAAAAACCCAAGACTAAATTAGATGTTGAAAGTTTAGCAATTGTCTCTTTTTCTACATTTCTAGAGAAAGAATTTATGAATCCCATAAAAACATACCTCTATGACCACCCTAACGAAAGAGAAGTTTTCTCCATTTTGGCAGGCCTCTATATAAGAGACGAGTATTTGAAAATACACCCTGAAATTACCCAGTAATGAAATCCCCTAAAAAGAAATTCTTTTCCCTCCTCGACAAAGCTATAAACGTTTCACCAAAACGTTGAGCCTTGAACTTTTTAAATCTTCCCTAAAAGTTTCTTTACTTGGTAATCGGTCGTATTTAGTATAAAAGCGATCTCTGGCGTTTTGTAGCCACGCTCTTGTAGATTCTTAACGATCTGGATTCTTTGTTGGAATAAACTTTTTTCCAATTTTTGTTGCTCATTATAAAAGTGTTTATCGGGGCCAGCATAAACGTGATCGGCTATGAGTCCATGTAAATTCCTAGTATACACAGGGGTGCTGTAAATTCTTCCCTTAATCCAATCAAATCCAAGTAGACGAGAAATGATCATCATCGTCTCGACAAAAAGCACTCTAGCATCTTCTCCTTCCTTTAGTTCCCTTATTTTAAGTTCTAAATTCTGAAATCCATTCAACAATCTATCTTTAAGGCGATTGTCCATTTCCAATTCATCCACCCTTTTTAAAAGACGCTTAACTGCCCTTAGGGTGTATTTTTTAAAAAGAGATATGTGTCCAAAATATGAGGCAGTCTGGTAAGCGTCGTCTCCCAAAACCTGTCTAAGCATAATTTCGAATTGCATACTGTAATCCCAAAGGACTGTTTTCTTTTTATTCTTTATCATGTTTAGAAAGTAGATTTAGGCTGAATAACTTCAGTTACAGGACTATATTGTAATGTCTGGGTTAAATTTTCCAGCTTTAATTCTTTAGAAAACCAAGTTCATAGACTTGGGGTTGTAATTTTTCTGTCAAACTTCTATACGCTTCTTCAAAGGATTTAAAACTCAATGGAGCAAAATCACCACTTGCGTTTCGTGCCTGTAGGGCTTTCCTGACCTGATACCAACCCACGTCAGGCCTATTTAATTTTAGATCGTCCCTAATGGCATGTTCATCGGTTTGAGTGAAATAGGCTTGCCATATTTTTTTACCTTCTTCTAAAACTAACCCGGCTTCATCAGACAGTTTTCTATCAGCTAGGTACTTTACCATAAAATCTGACTCAAAGTGCTCTGGAGAATTTACTTCTTTCTCAGTAAAAGGAATGAAGTGGTTAACAATAGACCATTTTTTGCTATTCCACTCTAAATCATTTGCGCTTGCGGTAAGATTGCTTCCGTTGAAGAGCATCCAAATCAGGCAATCGTTTTTAAATTCTTCTGTCAGTGTTCCAGGAGGTTGTAGAAATTGATCACGATCATTAACCCACGTAGGTTTGATTAGACGCTGTACTGAAAAAATAATAGCTGCCTGCCACACATTATCTCTCGTGACATAGAAACCATTTCCACGTGAAGCAGGTGATGATAATAAAAATGTATACTTGGCTGCATTTTGTAAATCGTTTGTTCCTGAACACATATATGCAATAGCGCCATCAGCCCAGGTTTTAACTCGCGTCTTACCAGTAGTAGGTGTTATTGCATTGACCAAGGGAACAACATCAACCTTGTTCGTTCTGGGCCGTTTTATCCATACATTTAAGAATTGGCTATTGGGTATATTGTAAAACTTCTTCTCTCCAATAGGTTGTGTTTTTTTGTCTAGGATTTCTGTTGCTATTTCAATAATTGGAGTTTTGTTTTTTGAATTTTGGTGAATTTTCCAGATTAAAAACCCGATTGGAAAATTACCCTTTAGTCCATCGAAGGCTTTACTATGCACAATGAAACCTCCTTGATATTCGGCGTTCCAAGCTTGTCTAAATTTTTCAAAATTTGTGGCATTTACATATTTTAATTTACTAAACATTGCTAAGGTTGCATTGGGCATTTCTTTTGTAATTCTTGCTACAAATTGAGTAAAGAGCTCATTGCTTGCTTTGCCATATTCCTCCATGGCAGTTGCTGCAAATTTTGTTTTTGCAACGCCGGTCTTATTTTTTGCACCAACACCCCTAGAAACATTGTCAGCATTTGTCGCTTCGGCGTAAGGCGGATTAATTAAGACTAAAATCTTTTTACCATCAGCAATGGCTTTACGTAAATCTTCAGGTACCTTATTAGTAATAGAATAGTCTATTTTGCCATTTTCAGTTATATCATCATTTAGATAATCGTATTGGAAGCGCTGAGCCGCTACGCAAGTTTTAGTTGCTTTCATCACATCCACATCTTCTTTATCAAGAGTGGACATAAAAATCTTACGAGGGTTGCTGTGTTTTACTTCTAAAATACCGACCCCACAACACATGTCCCACACTATATAATCTTTTTGCCAGTTATAGCCTAAAGTTTCTGTAAGTTTATCGTAAGCTTTGTCTACTACATTCAAGGGTGTGTAATAGGCCCCCTTAAAACTCCTTTCATTCAAAGGAATTAGGCTGTCACGCCGCTCCAATAAATAATTCCGGTATTCTACTTTTGGCGGCCGATGATATATTGCCCAAAACCTACGGTATCCTTCTTTGCTTCCAAGTTCATATATTTTTCCGGCCAAACTAAATACGGGAGAATTATTTTTATGTAATAATTCTGCAGGAAGATCTTTGTGCGTGGAAATCGTACCATCACTCATAATATCGGCAAAGAATAATAAAGCGTAATCCTCGTCGGCCACATCTTTTATTTCTTTTCCAACCATTTCTACCCATTTATCAAAGACTTGTTTAAGATTGTCAGGGGTAATTTGTATTCTAATGATATCGCCATTCTTGATAGCCTTCTTGATGGTTTCAATAAACTCATGCTCATGCGTCTGAATCCTAAAAGAAACCAAATGGGTTCCAATGTAAGCTGAGACCACATCGAGAGCTTCCTGCGTATAACCACTAGCCGACTTACCCCATTTGATGGTTTTCTTTTCAAGAAAAGGAAGAACATCGGAGCTTTTCATGATAGCTGCTTTTTCTGTATCTATTACAGCTAGAAGCGGTGGCACATGTTGTCCTGTGTTTAATGCCTCTTGTACATAATGCAATAGTTGGGTAAACATGGCATAGCTCGATAACTTAGAACCATGTTTAGCTTCAAACCAAACTTCGTCTGTCTGGATGTCTATAAGGTTTTTTTGATACCCCTTTAAGCTAAGTGCTTTGATGTAAGCATCTTTGACATCTTCTTCAGAAGTAGCTTCTTGCAATTTTTGGTAGAGAGTCATTTTAAAATCAAATCATCCCACTTTATTAAGTTTTAATCAATAAAGCGGAGCCTTGACGATTTTTCTCGCTCCGCAAGCAAAGTCTGTACCGCAGAAGCAGTTCAACGGTTTCTAATAATCATAGGTCGAGCGCCAAACGAAGTGAGGAGGCAAGCGAGGGTTACTTGTGATTATTAGCTTAAGCCATTAGAGCTGTCGCTAAGGTCAGACTAAAGGTGAGGACTTGTGAGAAAAATTATCAAGGCGGAGCGATGTTTTGAGTTCGTTGATTGCTTTTTTGTAATCAGGAGCCTGCTGGGCTACCAGATCCCAGAAGGCCTGAGAATGATTGAATTCTTTGAGGTGGCAGAGTTCGTGGATGATTATGTAGTCAGAGAGGTGGGGTGGGAGCAATACAAGCTTGTAACTGAA
>JBBTYS010000047.1:0-2699 GCA_038078535.1 Patescibacteria group bacterium
TATATTCTACTTTATTAATGCCCTCTTGATGAGCGTGACAACTGCCTCGTTGTTGTTCTTCGCTCCGCTATCTATCTTGAACTTAAGGACTTCGTTCCACAGCTTGTCGTCAACATCAAGAATTAATTTCTTCGCCATAATTAACACCTTTTGATAAATCCATAATGCCATTCAAATCTTCGGATGAAAAAAGTGGCTGACGATTATTACGCTGTGCCTGTTCAATCATGAGAGATAAATTATCGGGCAAAGCGATGGCCGTCATCTCTAAGGTTGGTGGTGTTGAGTAAACAATTCCCCTAAAACCTTCTTTATACAACTTCGGTAATCTACCCGTATGGTCGGCATGACTGTGAGTTAAAAAAACCGCAGTTAATGTTGAGGCGTCGTATGGAAACTTGTCATAGTTTTTTATTTCAGCATCAGAAGAACCCTGAAACATGCCACAATCAACAAGTATCCTAATGCTACCAATTTCTAATAAGTAATTGGCTCCCGTTACTGATTGTGCGCCACCATAAAAAGTTAATTTCATTAATATTTAAGCCAAGGCCTGTCTGGATACTCCTGAACAATATATCTGTAGCCCTTCCCTTCTGGTAGCAAGACGTTATTATCTTGAATCCAAATTGCAATGATCTGTCTTTCGGTTGAAGACATTGATTTAACTTGAGTTGCTGAAGCATCTAAGGCAATGCGGTCTGAATCATAGTTCTTAATTGCGATGAAAAGAACGCCAGACAAAAACACTGACAGTAGTGCGATAAACACTGCCCCTATTCTAGACTCAACCTGCATGGTTGCTGAGCTTGTCATCATATGTTTATTTTTAATTATCTTACAATAATTGCCCCAGTTTGATTACTATTATGTGAATTCCTGTATTCAAAGGTTCCCTTAACTGCAAACGTAGATGCAAAGTAACTGCCCTGCGGAATATCTCCGACACTATCAAGCCCAACCATGTCTTCTGAACTTATATGAATTGGGAAGATACTCTCATTTTTAAATCTGACTGTGTCACCAGCATGGATACGAAGGTTTGTCGGACTAAATACCCCAGCGTCATAAGAAACTGTATAGATGCGAGGCTGAGCAGAAGGGGTCGTTGAATCATCTGGTGAAGAAGTTGGAATTGGACCAACCAAGGGCTGACGACTACCAAAATGGATTACAGCAAAAGCAGCTAAAACCAAGAGTAAAATCACAATCAACCAAGAAATTCCTGGGGCATGAGTAGCTTTGAATAACGGATATTCGTCTTTTCGTATTAAATCAACTTCTGGCTCTGGCATGTGTTAATTGTAGCAAATTAGAACTAAATACAATATATGATAAATCCTTAACTTTGGACCAAAAAGCTTCGTGCAATATCCTTATCAGACCAAGGAATCTTTTTATTTCCAGCTATTGCCATAGATATTTCGGAGCCCTTTCCAGTAATTACGACCGTGTCGCCATTTTGAGCAATACTAATGGCATGACCAATAGCTTCTTTCCTATCCATGATAACTTGAATATGTTCAATTCTTTTGATTCCAACCTTAATCTCTCTAATAATATCTTCCGGATTTTCTTCATAGGGGTCTTCATCCGTCAAAATAATTTCATCAGTTAGACGATCGGCGATTGCACCAAATTCGGAACGTTTCCATCTATCTCTTCCGCCACCACAAGAACCCAGCACCACAATCAATCTTCCATTGGTAGGCTTGAGTGTTTTATAAACCGCTTCTAAAGAATCGGGAGTGTGAGCATAGTCAACTACAATACCAAATGGCTCTTTTTGTATAAACTCCAGTCGGCCAGGTATTGATTCAATTTTTGATAAGGCTTCAGCAATTACTTCTGGCTGAATACTATAGGCTGTCGCAACGGCCCATGCACCTAGAGCATTGAGCACATTAAACTCGCCACCAATATTCAAAAGGACTTTTTGATCACCGACGTTAAATTCCGAACTACTCTCGCCTGATTTCATTTCTCTTGGAGTAATATCACCATATTTAATACCAAAAGTAACTTTTTTATCAGTAAGAAACTTATTAAAATCTTCAAGGTGTGTGTCATCAGCATTCAGAACATGGCAGTGTTTTGTAATTTTAAATAGTTCCTGCTTAGCTTTCATGTAATTTTCAAATGAGCCATGATTTTCTAAATGCTCTCGATGAATATTCAAAAACACTGCTGTGTCAAAATGAATACCAAGATGCCGATACTGTTTAATGCCTTCCGAGGTAACTTCCAAAACTACAAAGTCACAACCAGCTTTTTTAGATTCGGATAAGAATTTTTGTAAACGAAAACGACCAGGCATGGTCTGTTTTAAAGTATTGGGCCACTGCTTATCGTGAATTTTAAATCCCAATGAACCAATCGCTGCGACCTTGGCACCCGATTCTTCCAGAATCTTTGTAATCATAAACACCGTAGTCGATTTGCCCTTTGTGCCAGTCACACCAATTAATTTCATCCCTCGGGAAGGGAACCCGTAGCGCATTGCTCCACCATAAGCCAAACCCTTATGATAGGCGGGCTGAAAAAAAGTAAATACTGAAGTCGGTATAAACTTCTTAATCTGATACAAAATTTTATCTAGCCCAGATTCCTTAATCATTAAAATATTTTTCTTAAGATTTTATAAGCCATAAACCAAAAAGATCTGATAGACATATCAAAGGCTCCTGGGTACTCGACTT
>JBBTYS010000048.1:0-4196 GCA_038078535.1 Patescibacteria group bacterium
AACGATGCTGTGATTGTTATGGCGGCCACAAACCGACCTGACATTCTTGACCCTGCCCTACTCCGACCTGGACGCTTTGATCGTCGAGTAATTCTTGATGAACCATCAATGAAGGATCGTGCTGATATTCTACGCATCCACGCTCTTGATAAACCCTTAGCCAAAGACGTTAATTTAAAACCAATCGCCGAAAGAACTGTTGGCTTCTCTGGCGCTGAACTTGCCAATCTCCTAAACGAAGCTGCGATTCTAGCCGCTCGTGCCAACCAGCAAGAAATTACCCAATCAAATATTACTGAAGCTATTGAAAAGGTTATTCTTGGACCAGAAAGACGCAGTCATGTCTTTTCAAAGAAAGAAAAAGAAATCACCGCCTACCACGAAGCTGGTCATGCCTTAGTTGCTTCATCAATTCCACATTCTGATCCCATTCACAAGGTCTCTATTGTTTCTCGAGGCCGAGCTGGTGGTTTCACAATGAAAGTTCCAAGCGAAGATAAGCACTTAAAATCCAAGCCAGAGTTTGAATCTGAATTAGCTATGTTGCTGGGTGGTTATGCTGCTGAAAAGATTATCTTTAAAGAGATTACAACCGGCGCATCAAATGATTTGAAAGTTGCCTCTGAGCTCGCTCGGCGCATGGTTACCCAATACGGCATGTCTGATGCTCTAGGCCCAGTTTCATTTAGTGAACGCGAGGAACTTGTCTTTATCGGCAAAGATCTTGGTTCATCTAAAAATTACTCAGAGGCTATTGCGTTCCAAATAGATAAAGAGGTTAAGAAGCTCGTTCTTAAAGGTTTAGCTCTCGCCAAAAAAACTCTTACTAACAAGATTGATAAGCTCAATATAATAGCCAAGGAACTTATCAAAAGAGAAACGCTGGAACAAAGTGAGTTTTACGCTCTCGTAAAGTAAGATACTATTATCTAATAGTATGCGACTGTAGCTCAGTGGTAGAGCACGTCACTTATAATGACGCGGTCGATGGTTCGATCCCATCCAGTCGCACAGTGATAGAGCAGATCACTTATAATATAGAGTGAGGATGATGGCGAGCTTGCTCGTCGTTCATTCGAACGAAGATATTATACGCAGTATAATGACGCGGTCGATGGTTCGATCTCATCCGCACCCACAGACGACAATTTAATTATGGGCAGTTAGCTCAGTTGGTAGAGCATCTCGTTTACACCGAGAGGGTCACAGGTTCGAGTCCTGTACTGCCCACAGAGATTCTTAACGGGCTAAAGCACCGTTAGAAACTTCTCCGAAACCGCATGGAAATCTCAAAAGTTTATGAGGATGAAAACCTCATTGTTCTTAATAAGCCTGCTGGGCTTATAGTACATCCCAAAAATGCCACCGATGAACAGTCGAGTGTTGTTTCGTGGCTCTCTTCTCAGTACGAAGACATCGAAAAAGTCGGCGAACCCTTTATTGCTTCGGGGACCGAAAGTGCTCGCGCTGGCATTGTGCATCGTTTGGACAAAGACACCTCTGGTCTTTTGGTGGTGGCCAAAAATGATGAGACTTTTTACTATTTAAAATCACTCTTTCAAACTCGAAAAATTCAAAAGCATTACTATGCCCTCGTCTATGGCCGACCCAAAGAAGGTCACGGAATCATTGATGCCCCCATGGGTAGAATTGGCCTTAAGCGCACTATTAAATTGGATGGTAAGAAGCTACTTGATAGTAAGCCCGCCATAACTGAATATTCCATCGCCAAAGGTTACACAAAATACTCACTCATAGATGTATCGCCTAAAACCGGCCGGACCCATCAAATTAGAGTCCACCTTCAATCCATCGGTTGCCCCATCGTTGGTGACCCAGTTTATGGTCCCAAGGGTTGGCAAAAACCTGAAGGCTTAATGCGCCTATTCCTCCATGCTTACAGGCTTGAATTCAACACCCAAGACGGCAAATCTCTTGTTTTAGAGGCCGAACTCCCAGAGGATTTACAAAAAGTCCTCTCTGTGCTAGAATAATCAAACATATGAATCCCATAGAAGTATTCCAATCTACATTAGGGGCTAAAAACAAATTCGAAGGCATTAAGCCGGGCTGGACTATTCGTATCAGTCAGCGCATTAAAGAAGGCGCTAAAACCCGCGTTCAAGCTTTTGAAGGTATGGTAATTTCTCAAAAGCACGGCATTGAAGCCGGCAGTACTATCACTGTCCGTAAAGTGTCTGACGGCTTTGGAGTTGAAAAGACCTTCCCCCTCTATCTCCCTTCGATTGAAGGTGTAGTCGTTGTCAGAAAGGCTAAAGTTCGCCGAGCTAAACTCTACTATCTCCGAGATAAGACCAACAAAGAAATCCGCAAGAAAATCCGAACCGAAGAAGCTCCAACGACAAAGAAGGTTTCAAAGAAGAAAGAAGTCGACACCGAAGAATAATAATCAATCAAAAGACCCTCGCAGATGCGAGGGTCTTTTGATTCTGTGGGCGGTATAGGATTCGAACCTATGACCTTCTCAACGTCAATGAGACGCTCTACCAACTGAGCTAACCGCCCTACTCAAAACCATCGAGCCCAAGGGATTTGGCCACAACTCGCACTGCGTGCGGTCGCGACCCCGCCTCGGGTCGCCTACTGGCGACAACCTCCGGCCTTCAAATCCCTACGACTGCAAATAAATTTGCAGTCTCCTCGTGCTCGTTAGTTTTACTATCTGTGCGCGAGAGAGGATTTGAACCTCCATGCCCTTGCGGGCGCTACCACCTCAAGGTAGTGCGTCTGCCAGTTTCGCCACCCGCGCATTTAATTAACCGCTTATCTTTTTTAAACTTTCGTAAATCCTCCTAGCCTTCTCTTGGTTATGAGCCATACCCGAAGTACTATTTACAAGACCTAGAGTATCGTCACTAGGTTCCACAACTTTAAAAAAATAGTTTTCTTGGGACATTGACACTTGTAATACAAGTCCTTTCGCCTGAGAGGACGTCAACGCAAAGCCATCTCCAATACTCGACACTTCTAATGAATCTAATATCTCTTCTGGCCACCAAATAGGCTCAGGCATCATGTCTGCATAAATCTGCTTCGCAGCTTCTTTTGGGCTGACCTCCTCCTGCATTTCGAGTGAAGACTCGTTGCTCATTTTTAACTATTAATTTTTACTCCTGGTGCCGCGGGTCGGAATTGAACCGACGACCAATCCCTCTTCAGGGGAGTGCTCTACCACTGAGCTACCACGGCAATTTACTACGCCATTATAATACCACGTGAACAGCCCTTTTTCAATTGTTATCCCCCTTTTTGATGACATGTGCACATTTGCTATTTCAAAACCGAACCCCTTTGTTATACTAAAGCTACAATTAACAGACAACTTCTAAAACATATAAACATTATGAGAAAAGATAAGATAAGAGCATACGAATTGAGACGTGAAGGTAAGAGCTATAAGCAAATAAAGCAACTGCTTAATATCCCCCTGAGCACCATTGCAGGCTGGTTAAAGGATGAGGAGTGGTCACGTAAAATTAGAGATGAGCTTGGCGCAAAAGCCTCGATGGCATTTCCTGAAAAATTAGCTGCTATACAAAAAGCTAATAAGGCCCGCTGGACCAAAAAATATAAAGAGTATCAAATTGCAGCTGAAGCAGAATTTTCACACCATCAAAACAATCCTCTCTTTATTGCAGGTCTCATGCTTTTCTGGGGCGAAGGCAACAAGTCGCCCAAAGACAGTAGTATTGTTTTAGCCAACAGCGACCCAGTGATGATTAGAATATTTTATAAATTTCTTACAGAAATAATGAACGCAAATCCTGATAAAATAAAGTTGCACTTAATCCTCTATCCTGATCTCGTAGATGCTATGCAGAAATCATTTTGGAGCAAAGCTGTTGGTATACCACTATCTCAATTTATTAAATCAACTTATATAAAAGGCAAGCACCCCACACGACGTTTATCGTATGGAGTTTGCAACATCTATTTGGGTAGTCGCGAGCTAAAGAATAAGATGCTGGTCTGGCTAAATATATATCAAAAAATTCTTGCCTAATGGCCACTTTTGAGGTAATATACGAGATATAAATTTGCGGGTATCGTATATCGGTATTATGCGACCTTGCCAAGGTCGAGAGAGGGGTCCGACTCCCCTTACCCGCTCCGTGCTATCTAGTTTATTTTCAACAATTACTCGGAGGGAGATTCTTACTCGAAAAATAATCAGC
>JBBTYS010000049.1:0-2985 GCA_038078535.1 Patescibacteria group bacterium
AGTCTCTCGGCAATCTCCAAGATCCTTAAAGAAAAAGGACTTGTTCGAAGCTCATTAGTATTTAGGTTTTATGTTTCAGGTTTAGGCTGGGAAAGTAACTTGCAAGCAGGGGACTATACAATTCCAGCTGGCTCCAACTTAAAAAGTATTGCCTCTCAGCTTGCAGGAGGTCGTGGAGCCTCAAATGATATTGCGGTATTTATCCCTGAGGGCTCGAATATTTGGGAGATAGACAAACGCCTTGCTTACGCTGGCCTTATTTCTGAGGGTCAGTTTGCAAAAGCTTACGCTTCTAGAGAAGGCTATCTTTTTCCAGACACCTATAGATTTAAACCAGGGAGTCTGATTGGTGAGATTGAACAAAAGATGGAAGAGAATGGCCAGAAAAAAACCAAAGAACTGATTGGTAATCTTGGGGCTCCGGCTCGTGAAAGAATTATCACAATAGCTTCAATCATAGAAAAAGAAGCTCGTGTTGAATCAGACATGCATTTAGTTTCCGGCGTAATTGCCAATCGACTAAAACGCAAGATGAATTTAGCAATTGATGCCACCGTCGATTATGGTGCTTGTGTTCGAATATTTGCAACAAAACAAAACAAGGACTGTGAAGTTCATTTGATAGGTGTTGCTGCGGAAATTAAAATTGATTCACCCTACAATAGCTACAAGAGGGCGGGCTTACCTTATGGCCCAATTTCAAATCCAGGCCTAACTTCAATCCAAGCTGCTCTCAATCCAAAAGGGGATTATCTATATTATCTTTCAACTCGTGATGGTAGCCAGACCATCTTTTCTCACACAGGTGATGAACATGAAGCTAACCGTCGAAGATATCTAGGATTATAAAAGCATTGCCATTCTCGACACGCTTCCGTTGAAAGAAGGACTCTCTGAGCTCCTTCTTTCAACTCAGCTAAGCTCGCATTGCAGTTCGTTGGCTGATTGGCTTGCTAGCCATAAATTATATCAGCCAACTCCTGCAACGTCTCGATTGTCTCGAATTGGCAAAGCTTTTATTTGCTTGTGTTGACAAAACACCTATTTGGGTGTATAATTATAATACGATTTAACTCACATTAGGATATTGTAAAGAACTGGAACTTGGTCTAGTTCATCCTTCTGTGAAAACAGGAGGGTGGCCATGGCCGCAACCGAAAGGTTTAAGAGATGTAAGTATTGTGATCAACGGTTTGATCCTGAGCGCTACTTGCGTTCGGGCGGCAATAGCCACCACCCCCGCGCCTGCCCCATGTCTACGGGCCTTCTCGGAGGGCCCGATCAGACTAAGTTGTCTGAATGGGAACGGGGTTATCGATACGGTTTCGAGGATAACTATATCCAGCCGTATCATCTAGGAAACTATTCACTGTCGTTTTGTTTGGGCTACGAGCTGGGCAAGAATGAGATAAACCGTCAGGTCGAGCGGGCCGTGGCCAGAAACTATGGCTACGAGTATGATGACTATGACGACGAGTAAGACAGGCGGGGGCTTCGGCCCCCGTGTTTTTATTTGACGGAAATGAGACTTCTTGCTAATATATTGGGGTAAGCCGTAGACAGGGCACTAATCGCCCTCGAGGTGAAGCACTCATTCCTGCCTATCGGCAAGGTGGTCGAAGCTTTATTCTCTGCGGTAAAAACGCGGTTTTTTAATCTTTACCCAAGAGCGTAAGTGATTGGTTATAAAGATTAATCCCGAACCAGTAGGTTCGGGGTAAACTGGATATGATATGAAAAGCAGAATACAAAAGAAAGAAGAACTTAAATCATTGCAGGGCAAATTACCGAAATCACAAATTACGGTCTTTACTTCATTTGCTCGTAATGGAGAGAAGGGTCTTTCAGTTGCCCAGATGACTACATTGAAGCGTTTGCTCCGAGAAGCTAATTCAGAATACATCGTAACCAAGAAGACTTTAATTGATATTGCAGCTAAGGAAATTTCCAAAGAAGGTGAATCAGTTGATGTCTATGGCATGGACGGCTCTCTAGGATTGGTTATCGGTAATGATGAGCCATATGATCTCGCCAAGAGAGTCTATGACTTTGCAAAGAAGAATCCTGCATTGAAATTTTTCGGTGCATTTCTTGAAGGCCACTTTATTTCCAAAGAAGCATTTGTCGAAATGGCAAAGATGCCATCTAAGGAAGTTTTGATTGGTCGCTTGTTTGGTATGATGAAGTACCCAATCACAAGTTTGTATGTTGTGATGAGTGAAATCGCCAAGAAGCAAGGTTCAGGTGCTCCAGTTGCTGAAGTAAAGGCAGTTGAAGAAGCCCCAACCCCAGTTGAAACACCAGAAGCTGTAGTTGAAGCTCCTGTTGAGTCAACTGAAACAGTTAGTCCAGAAACAACAAATTAAATTAATAAATAATAACTTTCTGTGTTTGTGCTAGGTTCGAGGCGAAATTGAGCATTAGACTGAGCCATAGTAAACTATGGCGAAGAATAAGCGGAGATTTCAACAAAGAAACTAGTCAAACCTGAAAGGCGGGCCGTCGGCCTTAACGAAAGTAGGCCAGGCCCGCGCAAAAGTTATATCATGGCAATCAATAAAGACGAGTTTATATCACAAGTTGAATCCATGTCTGTATCTGAGTTGAATGACTTGGTTAAGGCATTGGAAGAGAAGTTTGGTGTATCAGCTGCGTCATTTGCTGCTTCAGCTGGCCCAGCCGCTGGTGGTGCAGGTGCAGAAGCTGGTGAAGAAAAGGACTCATTCACTGTAGTTTTAAAAGATGCTGGCTCTGCAAAGATTCAGGTCATCAAAGCCTTACGTGAAATCACAGGTCTTGGTCTTAAGGAAGCTAAAGACATGACCGACAAAGCTGGCTCAACCGTAAAGGAAGGAGTCAAAAAAGCTGAAGCTGATGAAATGAAGAAGAAATTAGAAGAAGCTGGTGCAGTTGTTGAACTCAAGTAATAATTACTAAAATAAAGAGTCCCGCCATGGCGGGACTCTTTATTTTACAAAAGTGTTA
>JBBTYS010000050.1:0-429 GCA_038078535.1 Patescibacteria group bacterium
AAGGCAGTTGTGACTGCCACTCCAGCTGTATATGATGCTACTTTACTGCAGATACCGCCGGCCCCCGATGTAAGCCAGGTACAGGTAATGGATAACACTTCCAAGCAGATAAGCTACACTAAGGAAGATGCTGTTATTGCGATGAAAAAAAGTTATGCTCCTGACAACAACTATGCTGTATATAATCCGCCGGGTGTGAAAGAAAAAGCAAATATACCTGACAATTATAATGGTAAAGAAATAACTGGTACAGACACAAGCCCGGGAACAAATGCATTGGTTAATGTAAATACAAGCTGCAGCAATGGATCAAAAGATGAGGTACCCGAAGTGGTTCCTTTGAAATAAGTTTTTATTGGCAAACAATCGTTAGAGCCCTTCCTGTTTTCAGGAAGGAGAGTTCAACCAACCCAATGCGCATTTTCGAAT
>JBBTYS010000050.1:439-1347 GCA_038078535.1 Patescibacteria group bacterium
TACTTACGAGATTCAATAATAGTAGTAGCCACGTTTTGTGGAACGATATCGTAGCGGAGGAATTCCATAGTGAATCCTGCACGGCCTTCAGTCATAGAGCGAAGAGTTGTCATGTATCCGAACATTTCAGAAAGAGGTACAACTGCTTTCACTGCTTGGTTCATACCACGAGCTTCCATACCCTCTATAAGTCCACGCTTAGATGATAGTGAGCCAGTCACATCTCCCATGAATTTATCTGGAGTGACTACTTCTACACTCATCATAGGTTCTAGGATTACAGGCTTTGCCATTTTACATGCGTCTTGGATTGCCATAGAAGCAGCGATTTTGAATGCCATTTCGTTTGAGTCCACATCGTGGTAAGAACCGTCGTATAGATCCACAGACACGTTCTCAAGCTTGAATCCTGCAAGAACTCCACGGTCAAGACCTTCTTTGAATCCTTTTTCACAAGCAGGAATATATTCTTGTGGAATAGCACCTCCTTTAATAGTATTGATGAATTCAAATCCTTTCTCACGCTTCACATTCTTTGGTAAGTCATCTACATCAACAGTTTGATCCATAGGCTTAATCTTGATTTTCACGTGACCATAGTTACCACGACCTCCTGATTGCTTGATGTACTTACCTTCTACTTGAGCCTCACCTGTGATAGTCTCGCGGTATGCTACTTGTGGCTTACCAACATTTGTCTCCACAGTGAATTCACGCTTCATACGGTCAACGATAATTTCAAGGTGAAGTTCTCCCATTCCAGCGATAATAGTTTCATTGGTTTCTGGATCTGTAGATACTTTGAATGTTGGGTCTTCTTGTGCAAGTCTGTCGAGCGCCATACCCATTTTCTCTTGGTCTGCTTTTGTCTTTGGTTCTACACGTAGTGAGATAACTGGTTCTGGGAA
>JBBTYS010000051.1:0-3943 GCA_038078535.1 Patescibacteria group bacterium
TAAAATTATATGGCAACTGTAAAAGCCCAATTAAATAATCTTCGCCAAGCCCCACGTAAAGTGAGAATGGTTGTTGATGTGGTCAAAGGCAAAGGTGTACTTAAAGCTCTTGAGCAGTTAGAGTTTATAATTCGCCGACCATCCAAACCAATTTCAAAACTTCTTCGCTCTGCAATTGCTAATGCTGAAAACAATTTCAACATGGTGCCAAGCAATCTTTATATAAAAGAATTCTGGGTTGATGAGGGTGTTAAGCTTAAGCGCTTTATGCCTAAAGCTATGGGCGCCGTTGGTGAAATTCAAAAGAAAACTAGCCATATCCGTCTTGTGCTCGGTGAAAAAGTTCCAGGCTTGAAATCTGAAAAATCTGCCAAGACTGAAAAGAAGGCACATGACCATGAACATGACCACAATCATGATCATGATGATCAGCCAAAGATGAAAGCTGATGCTAAGCCTGAAATAAAATCAGAGCTTGGAAAGAAGTCAGAAACAACCAATACCAAACGTCGCCTTTTCCAACGTAAATCAATCTAAACTAATATGGGACATAAAATTTCTCCAACATCAATGCGGTTAGGAATCCAGAAGGACTGGTCGTCTAACTGGTTTGGTGGCAAAAAGTATATTCCTTACTTGAAGGATGATTTAAGTGTGCGTGATTTCCTAAACAAGAAACTTAAAGGTATGGGCGTTGCTGATATTCGTCTTCAGCGCGGTACTGATATGTTGAATGTCATCATCACTACTTCTCGTCCAGGTTTGCTTATTGGTCGCGGTGGTACTGGTGTTGAAGAACTCAAAAAGTCTATCAGCACACGTCTCAAGAAAAAAGTTGCAATTCGTTTAGAAATTCAAGAACTTCGTAATCCAGAAGAATCAGCTACCGTTATGGCTGAAGCTATTGTTGAACAGATTGAAAAGAGAATTCCTTTCCGAAGAATGATGAAACAGACCTTAGCTAAGATTATGACCTCAAGGGCTGTTAAGGGAGCTAAGATTCACCTTGGCGGTCGTTTAGACGGTGCTGAAATTGCTCGTTCTGAACACTTAGAAGAGGGTAGCCTTCCACTCCAAACACTAAGAGCTGATATTGATTATGCTAAGGCAACTGCGCATACCACTTTCGGCACGATTGGTGTGAAAGTCTGGATATATAAGGGCGAAAAGTTTGAAGACAAATAGACAAAATCAATATAATCTGATATAATCGGGGCTTCGCCCCTCATATATCTAGTTCGCTCGGCTGAATCGCAAACAACTTCACGTTCAGCCTCGCTCGCAGATATAATCCCAAACTTAAAACAAATTTATGCAACCAAGTCGAGTAAAACATACTAAAACTCATAAGAATAGTAATAAGGGTTATGCAACCCGAGGTACTCGTTTGAGTTTTGGTTCTTTCGGACTCAAATCTGAAGAAGCCAAGTGGCTCAAGTCTAATCAACTTGAATCTGCTCGCAAGGTTATGACTCGCTTTATTGCTCGAGGTGGCAAGATTTGGATGCGTGTATTTCCAGACAAACCTCGCACCAGTAGTGGTGGCACGAAAGGTATGGGCGGCGGACGCAGTGCCCTATCTCATTTCGTAGCACCAGTTGAAATTGGTAGAGTTATCTTTGAAATTGATGGCTTACCAGAAAAGACCGCTCGTGAAGCATTAAGATTAGGTGCCCACAAATTACCTATTAAAACTAGAGTTATCGCTAGATAATCACAGAAATCCTCATCGTCATCCCTGCGGGGACGATAGGAAACCATTCCGAGAAACATGAAACGCATTGATACAAAAAATAAATCCAAAGAAGAGCTATCAGCTTCTCTTATAGAGCTCAGAATTAAACTTGCTCAGCTTGGATTTGATCATGCCGATAAGAAATTAAAAGATTTCAGCCAATTTAAAAAAACTAAGAAAGATATCGCTAGAATTTTAACAGCACTAGCCACCACATAACATGACTACTACTCCAAAACGCCGAACACTTAAGGGCAAGGTTGTTTCAGACAAGATGGATAAAACCGTTGTCGTTGAGATTGTTCGAATGAAGATGCACCCAAAATATAAAAAGTTTTATAAAGTTTCTAAGCGTTTCAAGGCACATAGTGCTTTGAATGAATACCACACTGGCGACCACGTTATAATCGAAGAAGGCCGACCAATGTCAAAAGAAAAACGCTGGACCGTAATCAGTAAAGTTAACCAATAATATATAACCGATGTTACAGCTCAGATCTATTGTAGGAGTGGCAGATAACTCAGGCGCAGTTCGCGTTGGTATCTTTAAGGTACTTGGCGGTTCTGGCCGACGTTACGCCCAAATCGGAGATATTGTTGTTGCCTCAGTTAAAGTAGCTGAACCGAGAAAGGGCGTTAAGAAAAAAGAAGTCGTTAAAGCTGTCGTGGTTCGTCAGCGCAAACCTTTCCGACGCAAAGACGGAACCTATATTAGATTCGACGATAATGCTGTGGTTTTACTTAATGGCACAGAACCCAAAGGTGGCCGTATTTTTGGACCAATTCCACGAGAAATTAAAGAAAAAGGTTTTGGAACCATCGCATCACTTGCTGATGAAGTTGTCTAAAATATTCAAATACATATATGAAATTAAGAAAAGGCGACAATGTAATAATGCTAAGTGGCAAAGACCGAGGCAAGAATGGCAAGGTCTTAGCTACAATACCCGAACTCGACAAAGTTATCGTTGAGGGTTTGAACATGATAAAACGCCACACTCGTGCCCGTCAGCAAGGTAAATCAGGCCAAATTATTTCTAAAGAAAGAGCTGTTAGTTCTGGAAGCACAGCTATCATTTGTAAATCGTGTGGTAAACCAACCAGGATTGGTTACAAGGTTGAGGGTGAGACTAAAATTCGCATTTGTAAAAAGTGCAAAAATGAAGTATAATATTCTACGCTATATATGCCACATTTAATCGAACAATATCGCAAAAACACTGTTCCTGCTCTGCAGAAAGAGTTTAAAATTGCTAATGTTATGGCTGTCCCAAAGCTAACCAAGGTGGTTATAAATGTTGGCGTTGGTAAGTTTTTTAAAGAAGATAAAGTTCTTGAGCGTATTGCTAAAGACGTCACCATGTTGTCAGGCCAGAAGCCAACTTTCAGGGTTGCCAAAAAATCAATTGCCAGTTTCAAGATTCGTGAAGGTGTGCCAGTTGGTATCGCCGTTACGATTCGTGGCAAGAGGATGTACGACTTCACTGAAAGATTTATCAATGTATCCTTGCCTCGTTCTAAGGACTTTCGCGGTATCGCTGAATCAAATGTTGATGCGAGCGGCAATTTAAATATTGGTCTTAAAGAATCAAGTATTTTCCCAGAGTTGAATTATGAAAATGTGAAGGAAATTTTTAGCCTTCAAGTTACATTTACAACCACAGCCAAAAATCATGCTGAAGGTGTAGCTTTATTCAAGAGTCTAGGTTTTCCAATCAAATAATATATGGCAAAGAAATCTACAATCGCACGATCTAATAAGAAGCCCAAGTTCTCAAGCAGAATTGTCCGGCGCTGTTTCCTGTGCGGTCGGAAGGGTGGCTATATGAGAAGGTTCGGTTTATGCCGAATCCACTTCAGAGAATTAGCCAGCGCTGGATTGCTTCCTGGAGTTAAAAAAGCATCTTGGTAATATCACCACAATGAACGATCCTATTTCAGACATGTTAATAAGAATAAAGAATGCTCAAATGGTCTCTCATGATCAGGTGACTTTACCTTTTTCAAAAATGAAGTTTGCTATGGCCAATATTTTGAAATCAAGTGGCTATGTTGGTGAAGTCGAAAGAAAGAAAAAGAAATTAAAAAAGAGTGAACACGAATATTTAGTACTTACTTTAAAGTACGCAGATGGTGAAGGTGCGATCCAAGGTATGAAAATTTTAAGTAAACCATCTCGCCGAACCTACATTAAAGCATCAGAAATTC
>JBBTYS010000052.1:0-1851 GCA_038078535.1 Patescibacteria group bacterium
TGTAGTAGACAGCTGTGTTTTTAGCTAGGATGGTGATTCCGCGCTCGCGCTCGAGGTCATTTGAGTCCAGGATGGTGGTTTGGGTCATTTCCGCCTGATTGTCACGAAAAGTATGGGTCTGCTTGAGCATCCCGTCCACGAGTGTGGTCTTGCCGTGGTCAACGTGGGCGATAATGGCGATGTTACGTATGTCCTGCATAAAAAAACGCCTTCTGTCAGCGTACTCATATTTTAACACGAATAAGCCCAGAAGAGGATCAGGTTTCTTTAGTCGCCATTTGCTTCAAAAACCCACGCAAACGAGTAGTACTCCTTCAAACCACGTCTAACTAAATGCATGAAGTTAGATCGAGAACAGACAAAAGAAATGGTTAAAAATGCCTTTTTATTCAATGGTCCTCCCACATCGGGTAAAACTACCCAAACTATATTTTTAAGCGAAACAGTTAAATCAAAAATACTTAGAGGTAGAGACGTTGTTCCTGGCTTATCATCAGTTTTAGAAAGCAGTAGAACAATGGTTCCAGACAATACTTTCATTCCTGCTTTATTAGATCATCTTCATCACGAAACATCGGCAAATATCTTATTAGACAATATCCCTCGCACCTCATTACAATCAGAGGCTTTGGTTAGTTGGGCGCGAGAATATGGTGTAAATTTACAACTTGTTCAATTTGACCTAACTGAGGCGCAAGTAGTCGATAGGGCAGCTAGTAGGCTAGTCTGCATCGATTGTGGTGAGTCTTATCATCCTGATCTTAAACCGTCAAAAAAGGCGGGAATCTGCGATATAGACGGGACTAGCTTGGCTCCACGTTCCGGTGATAATGACGAAAGTCTTCGTAAGGGTTACGCTGAATACGTTGCTCAGTCGGAACAAATATTGAATATCCTAGGAACGATTGCTCACGTTTATATTATCCCAGTCATAGGAAACGTATACGAAACAGCAGAAAGAATGTTTAAGGCTATATCACTAGTCATCTTCTACAAACCAGAAATGGCCGAAGGATATTTCAGATTAAGGAACACCTTAGATTGCTTATCTTCACGCAGTCTGTTTATTTCGGGAATGCCTACATTTTTATATGGAGGCAGAGCATTGATGAAAGATTTCGATATTCTGGTTCCTGACAATAAGATCACAGTTCTAGCAGACAATTTGCAGCTTATGGTCGGTGAAAAACATAGTTCAGCCGCAGACACACGATTTGTAGATATTAGTCCAGGTGTAGAAATAAATTCAGGATTGGTAGTCAAATATCCAGGAGGAGTAGTGCAGTTTGATTTCGACCTTCTTTGGGAGGAGTCTAAAACGGTCAGGTTCATGGGGCTTGAGTGTCAGATAATGGGTTTAGAAGATCTCGTTTTATTAAAAGCAGCCTTAGGTAGACAAGGCACTGATGATTTCGGTAAATTCAAATCCGACTTGTCAGATATGGAGGGGTTGGTAGGATCTCAACAAGTAGACTGGGTAAAACTTAAAAAGAGAGCAGAACGTATGTGTATGCTGAGAAGGCTAAACGACCAATTAGAAAAACTGGGACAAGGAGCGCTATAATCGGTTCGTAATGGCTTCCAAAACCCACGCCACCATCAAGTTTCTTTACGACACGTTGGGTCGCAAGATTATGAAGCTCATTCTCAAACGAAATGGGGGAGATATGGAGGTCGCAGACCAGGTCCTCCAGGACACCTTTGTGGCAGCCTACAAATCATTTCATACTTTTCACAACAAGAGTACATATTTTACCTGGTTATGCCGGATTGCCCTCAATAAACTGGCCGATTATTATCGAGGCCAAGTTAATAAAAATTTTCAATTACCCTTAAATCTTCCCGCCCCGG